>CAMBDE010000019.1 GCA_945865295.1 Chitinophaga pinensis
ATTGATGGTTGGAGGGATGATGTCGTGTATCACTGTTTGAATACAAGCAATCGCCTCAATCACACCGGCGGCACCTAAGCAATGACCTGTCATAGATTTGGTAGCGCTAATGTTTAAATGATAGGCATGCTCTCCAAACACTTCTGTGATGGCTTTTGCTTCTGCTATATCCCCTAAAGGCGTAGATGTGCCATGGGTATTGATGTAGTCAATCTCATTGGCTTGCATCCCTGCATCTCTCAATGCAGCATTCATCACATTTTTTGCACCTAATCCCTCTGGGTGTGGAGCAGTCAAGTGATAGGCATCCGCTGTCGCGCCTCCACCTACTACTTCACAATATATTTTTGCACCACGACGAATCGCATGCTCTAATACTTCTAATACCAAAACACCACTTGCTTCCCCCATGATAAAACCATCACGGTCTTTATCGTAAGGACGGCTTGCAGTTTTTGGATCGTCATTGCGCTCACTCATCGCTTTCATCGCATTGAATCCACCCATACCCGCAATACCTATTACTGATTCAGATCCACCAGTGATAATAATATCTGCCTTGCCTAATTTTAAATTATCCATCGCTGAAATAATCGCATTTGTACTAGATGCACAAGCACTCACTACTGCATAGTTGGGACCTCTAAATCCGTGCTTCATAGAGATTTGTCCTGCAGCAATATCTAAAATCATTTTTGGAATAAAAAAAGGATTGAACCTTGGCGTGCCATCCCCATGCACAAAATTAGTCACCTCTTCTGTAAAGGTTGTTAAGCCACCAATACCACTTGCAAAAATAACACCCACTCTATCGTGGTCTACATTTTCTTTGGTAATGCCCGCATCTAAAACCGCCTGATCACTTGCTACCAAAGCAATCTGTGCAAAACGATCTAGTTTTCTAGCTTCCTTGCGATCCATAAATTCAATTGGATCAAAACCTTTTATTTCACATGCAAATCTTGTCTTAAACTTAGACGCATCAAATTGCGTAATCATGTCTGCACCAGAAACACCATTGATTAAATTATTCCAATACGTTTCTACATTATTCCCTATGGGTGTTAGGGCACCTATTCCTGTAACTACAATACGTTTAGTTTGCATGTGACTATTTTTAAAATAAAAATCCGCCTTTAAAGCAAGGCTCAAAAAGGCGGATTAAATATGCCGAAGTTTCAGCTTATAAAATAATACAATATTATTTTGCGTGCTCTTCTAAATAAGCAACAGCTTGACCAACAGTAGTAATTGTTTCTGCTTGTTCGTCTGGAATAGAAATATTGAACTCTTTTTCGAATTCCATGATTAATTCCACTGTGTCTAAAGAATCCGCGCCCAAATCATTTGTGAATGAAGCCTCGTTTGTAACTTCTGCTTCATCTACACCTAATTTGTCAACGATAATTTTTTTAACTCTAATTGCGATGTCTGACATTGTAAAAAGTTTTTGATTACGCGGCAAAAATATACTTTTTGTTAAAATACTAGCCCTTTATTTACTTTTTTGTTTTCACATTTGACAATCTCTAGGGAATACTGCTTTTTTGGGCCATTTTTAAGGCTAAAATGACCTAGAAATGCTAACAATTGCTAACTTTTATTGAAATAACCCCTAATTAATTGTTGGTCTTCGTAGCTAAAATGGGCTTTTGGTAGGATGAAAAAGGATTTTGGTGCAAAATAGACATGAAAAAATAAGGGACTTTCAAAAAATCGGGTCACATCTGTCCAGGCCCATGCTGCGCTTCCACTATCTGATTCCAAACTGGCACCAGTACTGTTAAACTGAAATTGCCAGTCTTGTTTAAACATGCTGGTTTTTCTGTAAAATAACCAAGGTAATAAAAACCAAAAAAACACCATGAGTACAATCCATAACAATGACCCAACAAGGAAAAGCTCGGGCCTGATTTTTTTATAAAACAATAGTACAGCAGTAATGATGGCATAGATATTTACAATTAACAATAAACCCTTGATTTCAGATTGCTTGATAAAATGATATCGAAGGCCTTGTATGACTTGAGATTTTTGAAATTGAATTTGAATAGACATATGCTAAAAGTAGGGATAGATCGCAAAGATACAAAGCGCAAAGGTTTGCGCTGGAAAAATAGCAATAAAAAAGAGGGATTATATAACAACAATTGTTAGTAAAAATGACAAAATCACTATATTTAAAGAACGCATTGCTTAAATACCAAATTATGTCTTTTAAACCAAGGTTATCCTTTTCGCAGATCATCAACATGAATGTTGGCTTTTTTGGGATTCAATATAGTTTTGGATTACAACAGTCTGCAGTGAATCCAATTTATGATATGTTGGGTGCGAGTCCAGACCAGATACCATTGCTGAATTTAGCTGGCCCCATGACAGGATTACTTATTCAACCCATCATTGGTGCTATGAGTGATAAAACCTGGTCACCAAGATTTGGAAGACGTAAGCCATACTTTTTAATTGGTGCTTTACTATGTAGTATTTGTTTATTCCTTTATCCTTTTAGTAGCACATTGTGGATGGCGGTTGGATTGTTGTGGGTATTAGATGCCGCTAACAATACTGCCATGGAACCTTATCGTGCATTTATTGCCGACAAATTACCTAGCGAACAACATGCTTCTGGCTTTTTAACACAAAGTTTTTTTACTGGCTTAGGCATTACACTCGCTAATATTTCTTTGTACTTTTTTAGGGAACATATCCCAGGCAGTTTTGGTAGCTTACCTTATTGGGTATACGCTTCTTTCTTCTTAGGTAGTGTTTGTTCAATTGCTACGGTAGGTTGGTCTGTTTTTAAAACTCCTGAGATTCCTCCAACAGAAGCAGAACTTGCCGCTTTAAAAGCAGAAAAAATAAATGTATTTACGCCGTTCAAAGAAATCGCATCCGCCATTGGTGATATGCCTAAAGTAATGTGGCAATTAGCATTGGTCTACTTATTTCAATGGTATGCACTTTTTTGTTATTGGCAGAACGCATCAAAAAGTATTGCAAAATCTGTTTGGAATACGACAGTGTATCAAAACAATCCTGCTTATGAAGATGCAGTAGCTTGGTCAGGATTAGTGAATGGCTGGTATAATATTGTTACTTTCTTATCTGCCTTCTTTTTACTTTGGTTGGCAAAAAAAATCAGTCCAAAAATGATTCATGTAATATGTTTAATTATGGCGGGAATTGGTTTATTAGTCTTCCCGCATATCACTGATAAAAATTTATTATTTGTGCCTATGGCTGGATTTGGTATTGCATGGGCAAGTATGATGGGTATCCCGTATTTATTAGTGGTGCACAAAATTCCAAAAGAAAGATACGGTGTATACATGGGCATTATCAATATGATGATTGTAATACCTATGCTTTTGCAGACAACGACCTTTGGATATATTTTGAAAAACTTCCTAGACAATGACCCAGGTAAAGCCATTAGTTTTGGTGGAGTTTTGTTATTGCTTGCTGCAGTAGCCACTTTGTTTGTTCAAAGTGCAAATAAAAATGAAAACAATGATGGCGCGATGACAACGAATGTTGGTGGACATTAATTTTTGCATTGATCTAAATTAAAAGGATATGAAAGTATTGTGTATTGGAGAGGCCTTGATAGATATGATTTGTACTGACAGAGGCAGTCGACTATCGGATGGTCAGAATTTTTTAAAAAAAGCAGGTGGCGCTCCAGCGAATGTAGCAGCTGCTATTGCTGCACTGGGTGGTCAAGTAGACATGGCTGCAAAAGTGGGCAAGGATCCTTTTGGTCAACACTTGATTGATTTAATGAGTGAGATGGGTGTGAATACAAAATGGGTCATTCAAGACCCCAATGCATTTACCACTTTTGCATTTGTTTCTTTAATGGAAGACGGAGAACGCGATTTTTATTTTAATAGAGGTGCCGATGGACAATTGTCCATGGCTGATTTAGCAGGTTTAAATTTAAAGGAATACAATATTGTGCATTTTGGATCTGCAACAGGATTTTTACCTGGACCATTACAAGCAACCTATATCGATTTATTGAATAAAGCAAAAGAAGCCGGTGCTTTAATTAGTTTTGATCCAAACTATCGACATTTATTATTCCCAAATAATACTTCAAGTTTTATTGTTCAGTCCTGGCATTATATTGCCGCATGTGATTTCTTTAAACTAAGTGACGAAGAAGCCCTATTAATTACTGGACTTGATACGGTGGATGCTGCAGCGGCTGTATTAAGAACAAAAACAAATGCCGTGTTTGCTATTACACTTGGCAAAGAAGGCACTTTGCTATCCACTAGCAATGGCACTGAAATTATTGCAAGTATTCCAATTACTGCTGTAGATGCGACCGGTGCAGGAGATGCTTTTGTGGGTGCAGTTTTATACCAATTACTAGGAACTTCACCAAGTGCTTTACCAACCCTGCCGATTGAATCATGGCGCACTATGATTGCAAATGCCAATAAAGCGGGCGCAAGAACATGTGAATACATGGGCGCTATGGAAGCATTTAAACATTTAAACAATTCTATTTTCAATTCCTAAATTGCAAGTGCACTGTGAAAATGACCCCATTACATCAATTTGGTTCGGACCTGTTATCGAAAAACAAAGTTGACACAACAAAAAAGGATAAGGCTTTTAGTCAACAATTTTTAGCACATATAGGTACAATAGAAAACTTATTTGACGAAGTGTATGCATATCATCCAAAAAGAAATGAAGCATTCGAAGGCCTTTTAATTACGCTGATACAGCAATACAAGGAAAGATCCAAAGTCTTATTAAAAAAAGATGCAGAAAAATCCAAGCTAGGCCATTGGTACTTAAGCAATGAAATTACTGGGATGAGTTTGTATGTGGACCGATTCAGTGAAAACATTCAAGGACTGCAAAAAAAATTGGATTACTTTAAAGAACTAGGTGTGAATTTTTTACACCTCATGCCCATCTTTGAAAGTCCGGAGGGAGAGAGTGACGGAGGTTATGCGGTGTCTGATTTTAGAAAAGTAGCAAGCAGATTTGGGAATTTGCAGGATGTAGAAAATCTAATTGCAGACATGAATACATCCAATATGTATTTAATGTTGGACATTGTATTAAATCATACCTCTCACCATCATGAGTGGGCGCAGAAAGCAAAGGCTGGAGATCCTTATTATCAAGATTTCTTTTATTTTTACGACCATCGTGGCATACCAGATCAGTTAGATCAAACCATGCCTGAAATTTTCCCAGAATCTTCCCCGGGTAGTTTCACCTATGTGCCTGAATTGAATAAATGGGTGATGACCGTATTCCACCATTATCAATGGGATTTAAATTTTAGCAACCCAAATGTGTTGGTGGCCATGATGGATACGATTTTATTTTACGCGAATTTGGGCGTAGATATTTTACGCATTGACGCACCTGCATTTATATGGAAAGAAATTGGTACTGGCTGTCAAAATTTACCCAAAGCACATACCTTACTTAGACTCATCAAACAATGTACTCAAGTAGCAAGTCCAGGTATGGCATTATTAGGTGAGGCCATTGTAGCCCCTAAAGAAATCATCAAATATTTTGGGACAGATAAGTATATAGCTAATGAATGTGATGTAGCATACAATGCCACACAGATGGCATTGCAATGGGATGCACTTGCTACAGGTGATATAAGGATCATGCTAACGGCGCAAGATGCTATTTTACAAAAACCTTATGGTTGCACTTGGATCTCTTACACAAGATGCCATGATGATATTGGATTGGGTTACGACGACGAAATGATTGCAAGGGTTGGCTTTGATCCTTATCAACATAGAACCTATTTGAAAAACTATTATTCAGGCAGTCATGATGGATCAGTTGCTGCAGGTGCTTTATTTTCTGTCAATCCAAAAACAAACGATGCACGTATTAGTGGATCCCTAGCTTCGCTATGCGGATTGGAAAAAGCATTGGAATGGAACAATGCAGGTGAAATTGAAAATGCATTGAGGAAAATTATTTTAATGCAAGCACATTCCATGTTCATGGGTGGTATCCCTATGTTGTATTACGGAGACGAGATGGCCTATACCAATGACTATAGTTATTTAAATGACCCTGGCAAAAGCTATGACAACAGGTGGATGCATCGTCCTATGATCGATTGGAATAAAAATGAACAAAGGAAAAAGAAAGGCAGTGTGGAATACCGCATCTTTAATGCAACAAAGCAATTGATTCAAATTAGAAAAGTATTGCCCATATTGAGCGATTTGAAAAATATTACTTGGATGACACCGCATAATATTCATGTGGCTGGATTCATCCGTTCTTTTGAAGACAAAAAGTTATTCTGTTTATTTAATTATCAAGCAAGCGATGCTTATGTGACTTGGTACACTTTTAAAGAACATGGCATAAGGCCAGCACAATTAAAAGATCATTGGACTGGCCTTACGCATCATGTTGGTCATGACAACGAATATTTTGTATTAGGCGCTTATCAGTTCGCTATAATGGAAGTCACTCATTAAAACCTGAAACTCATTCCTAGATTAATACTATAGTCTGCAAATGCAGCATCTCCTCTTGCAAAAACACCTGTAAGATTAGTTCGTACAATATCTGGATAGCTCTGAGGTCTTTCACGTCTTAAAGCCACTGGAGTGTATAGGAAAAAATTATATTTTTTATACATATAGGTTACACCTGGCTCAGCAGATAAAATATTACCCGGTCTTCTAAATCCTGTGCTTTTCCCAATCAAGTCATAAGTTGGAATACACTCATACCTTAAACCTAATGAATAAGCCCAAGCTTGTTTGCTATGATTAAATCCAGATCGAACCATGTATTGATCTGCCACACTCATCACATTCGATGTATACTTAATGGCAGTTGCAGAAGGGGTACCACCTCTTGCTGTACTTACACCATTGTTATCTCTAGGATTCAATAAATAAAAGGCATTGGCATATGCACTCCAAGTTGTATTAATTTGTCTAAATCCATTTAATTCTACAGTAACCCCAAATCCCCCATCACCTGGTTGAATAGACTGGTCTACATAACCCATTCTTCGCGCGTTGGCTGCGAATTGAAATTCATCCTGTGCCTTATAATTACCAGTTGGTAATTTAATACCTAGTCCTGCCATTAAATTGCCTTTTTTATTGGTATCAGGTGCAATCAACCATCTATAGGCTGCAAGACGAATATCACCTAATCCTCTTGCTGATGTTGCAAAACGATAAGGGCTTGTATTACCTAAATGTTCATATTTAGACGTACGCTCATAATTAACAAGTGGAATACTAATGCCTACCATCCATTTTTTATTGATGTTTCTTATTAAAGCAAAGTCCATTGCACTCGTATAATTAATTACTTCCGAGCCTTCTTCAACTCTAAATTTTTGCTCGTCTCTACCATTAAAATGTTTGTAAGAAGTAAAGTACCTATAATTAATATTTAAGGTCCATTTTGAACTGTCTTCTTGATGCATGCCTGCATGTTCCATAGTACATAAGCCGCCAACTGTTCTTATGGCTACACAACCTTGTGCATTTGATTGATTGATAAATCCAAGGCATACTAATGCCAATAATATGATTGATTTTTTCATGTGTTAGTTTATTAGTGTTTCAATTGACTTGAACTTAATTTTTCATTTTTAATTTGGAAACAATATAGTTTCCTAAAGCCTGCCCTTTTTCTGTACTTGTGATACAAGAATTGTGAAAGTGGATACCCCCGTAAAAGCGCGCCCAATTGTTTTCCTCTGCTGCATGTCTGAAGGACTTAAAGCTTCTGTTTTCAATACCAAATTCTAATTCAGTAGAGTCTGTATAAGCAAAATTGTCGCCAAAAACACTTGTTAAGGCCTCTGCTGCGGCAGATGATACGGTTGAGTGTCCGCAAGTATATTCAGGGAATGCCGGTGTTTGTAAAAGTGGTCTCCAATTTGGATCGATGTATTTATTGATCACCGTCTCGGGACGAACTGTCTTGTAGGTATATTTTGCATCCCATGTGTGAATGAAAGCGTCAAATAGGGCAATAGCCGTTTTAGCGTATGCATATACAGCATTATTAAAATCTGTCTTTGCTGTTTTATTAGCGATCCCTACAATACTCATCCAATGCCCTGGAGGAGAAAACTTTTTTGTACTAAACATGGCATGTCCTGTTACATTCACTTTAAATGGATTGTCATCCCAGAAATTAGCAATATGTTTTTGTTCCTCTGTTAAACTATCCCCTGCATTTTTTACCATCATTAAATGCTTATAATATTCACTGTTTTTATCTGTTACATTAAAAGCAGGTGGTGGTAAGGGTCTAAACTGACTGGCACTATCAATGGCCATTGTTCTAATCTCCGCCCAATGTGGCTCTGCTGCAGAGGCATACATAGGTGGTGTGGGCACCCAACGTCCTGGAGAATCTTTTACGGTATATCTTTCAGCGCTTCTTGTTTGCGCATAATTGTCTTTTTTACTCCAAGCAATAATAGATGTACTTACTTCTTTTGCAAATGCTTCAGATGCCTCAAGCATTTTACCTGACATGCCATTTTGCTTCACCAATTTTCTTAAACTATCTGTATAATCCTGCATACTGCCTTCAGGAAAAGTCACTGCTTGGCCCACTGTAGCATACGCAACCAATGCTGCATATGGAAAGTCAATATTCGCAGTGTCTTTTGGTTTAGGCAATGCTGTTAAACCCTTTAATTGTCCAGCTAGACTTTGGTAATTTGTTGGATCACCTGCTGCTACCACTTCATAGCCTGCAATGGCTGCATAAGCATAGTTTCTGGATGCAACGATTGGACTAAAATTATTACCCATCACCACCTGATTTAATTCATGCACTGTGTAGGCATACAAATCTGGGTTATTGGTAATTTTTTTATAGTCATTGGATTGGTTACAAGCAATCATCGTCATTGCTAGTAGCAATACAGTAAATAATTTGTTCATTGAAATCGGTTGATAGTAAATACGAAAATTGTATCTGTACATAATACAAATACGTGATGCAACAGGAATGCTTGCGCATGACACTGTTGCTAAAAAAAATTAAGCAATCATTTTCGGAGGCGGACCTTGTACCGTTAAATAATTGCTTATTAAACGCGTATCGTAACGATAACCAGTCGTTACCTTCGCCGAATTCGCTGGAACTAAATGCCAGCTATTATTTTGTGCTATATAATCAAAGCTGATAAACTTTGCGGTAGACTTTCCCAATGGAACAGACTTCTTGTCTGGATTCGAGTTAGAAAGGTCTTGAGCTAATTTGTAAAAATCTTCTCTTGCATTTTTGATATGCAAACGGTCTTGGTTTGGTAATACTTTCAATTCAAGACTATCATTGTAAATTCTTCTTTGTACATACTGATAAACAATGCCTTTGATCACAATCTCTCCATCCACTCTTTCGAACTGCGGGTTGTTTGCGTAATAAGGTAGATTGATTGGCGTCTTAATAGTCACCAAATAGGACTCATCATAGTTATTTTCTTCAATAAAATTAACTAATTGATCGGTTGCTTTTTGGTCAAAGTAATTCGATACCAATCGGTATCCAAATCCGTTAAAAAGCAATATGCCCAAGAATAATATGGCGCCTAGTTTTTTCAATACGCTAATTTAACCATTTTAGTCAAAATTGGGCACTTATGAAGGGGGATTTTTGTAATTTTGCCCTCTCAATACCATTTTCCTATGCGTAAAATCGTACTCCTTTTATTCACTATTGTAGTCCTAAGCCTGGTGGCCGTTTATCTACTAGTACCAAAGCTTATTATAATAAAGGGGACGCAAGTGGTCAATCAATCCACACCAAGTGTCATTAGAGGTATGATGCAATCCGATAAATGGTCTGAGTGGTTGCCAAAGGAAACTCAATTAAGAGTCACTAGTAGTATGGTAGCGACGATTCAAACTGAACTAACCCTTGATAAAATAAATATTCCTGTTGAATTTTCAATCATGGATGATACAAGCGCAAATGCAATCATTGGATTTGAAACTTCCATGGGAAATAGTAATTGGTCGCCTATTGCTAGAGTTCAAAACTATTTATTTGCAAAAAAAATACAAGAGCAACTTGATATTATACTTTCTGCTGCTGGAAATTATTACAATACTGTCAAAGGTGTTTATGGATTTGATATTCAAGAAACCAATGTTCAAGATTCAAGCTTGATTGCTTTAGATCAAGTACGAATGGATACGCCTACCTTGGTTCAACTGTATGAGATGATAACGAAATTAGAACAACATATTACTGCTCAAAATGGAAAAGCAAAAAATGCCCCAATGGTCAATATTACTAGGATCAATGAAGATGAAGTATTTTCCCAAGTAGCGATTCCAATTGAAAAAGATATTCAGGTGAAACCACCCTTTACCCTAAAGAAAATGGTATTAGGTAAATTACTTTCTGTCGCTGTGATAGGTGATGCGGCAACTGTGCATAGCGCACTAGTAGCAACAAAACAATACCTAGGAGATAAACAAAGAACGAGTCCAGCAATTCCATATGTTATTTACAATACCAATAGAATAAAGGAACCAGATGCGCAAAAGTGGAAATCCACTATCAATTATCCAGTATTTTAATAGGGCCTATTTTTTAAAGGCAATCAGTCTTAGGCTATCAGAATTCATGCCCAATACAAAGGCCAACTGCTTATTCAATTGTATAGGCGCTATCTGTCTTACTTGACCTTTAATACTCAATCCATTCAAAGCTGCAGCATCAAAATTTTGCTTTCCAGTATTGATGAGTAGTGTGCCATAATCTGCATCATACCTGCCCATCTGCACATTGTTATCATAAAAATTACCCATCATTAAAATGTCTGGCCATTTATCTCCGTTCGCATCTGTCACCACTGCAGTTTTATAAGCAGTGATTTGCGCTTCCCATGGTAATAACTTAGCCGTAAAATTACCTTTACCATCATTGATAAATAAAGTATTCGCAAAATGATAGGCCTTCACAAGTTTAGATGACTTTAATTTTTCTTTTGTAAAAATATCATACAGGTTTGCTTTTGCAAAGTCCTCGGCATACAAGAAGGATTTCTTTATTTTAGGAATCTGTCTTTGAATTTCATCTTTATTGGCAAATGGAATTTCTTTTCCTTGTAAATAGAAAGTGATGATTTGCTCAAATTTTCCATTGTCATCAAAGTCATTGTAATACATACTGATTGGCTCTTTTTCTGATGCCTTTAATCTTGTATTCAATCCTAAGTTGCCTGCAATAAAGTCCATATCTCCATCTAAATCAATGTCTACCGGTAAAGTGAAATTCCACCAACCAGGGAGATTGGTTGCACTTGCTTTTGTCCATTTTTTTACAGAAGGATACATGACGTCAATACCACCCCATTGATGCGTCAATAAAATTTCCATTTTCCCATCCTTGTTTATATCCATTTCTGTTGCACTAGTAATAAATCCAAGGCCAATTAAATCTGGTGCAACTGAAGTAGTCACATTTTTAAAATGCCCATCACCCAAATTATACAAAAGATAAGAATCGATAGGTGCGCCATAATCCATGGCCTTTACTCTACTTGTAATGAACAGATCAATTGCGCCATCTTGATTGAAATCTCTAGCAACGATATCGGAGCTTTGATTATACACAGGTATTGCATCATTCAAGATCGTAAACTGTCCTTTTGCACTATTCAAATAAACCCTTGGCATCATGTGCTTATCCTCCCCATAGTATTCATTTCCCCCAGATCCAATAATGATATCTTGAAATCCGTCCTTATTGACATCTGCCATTACAGCACAAACATCTTCATAATTACTATCTAAACGGAAAGCTTCTTGTTTAGATAACAAGAATTTACCACTGGGTTGTTGGTAGTATAAGGCAGCACTGAAGCCTCTTGCACCTCCAATAAAAATATCTTCTAAACCATCCCTATTAATATCGCCTACAGCCAATGCAGGACCTTCTGTGGAATTCATTTGAGGAATCAATTGTTCTCTATTGAATTCTTGAAAAATATTCTCTTGATGTTTAAATTGAATACCTGAAATAGCCGTTAAGTCAAACGCCTGTTTTGTATTATTTGGCCAATGCTGATTGATTAAGTCATAATTGAATTTTGGCAATCCAATTTGATAGGTTAATGCTAATTGCTTTTGCTTAAACTCAACAGGATTGATTTTTTGAAAACTGTTATCAGGCCATACTAAGAAAGCCGAATCAACTTTTGTATTTGTTAACCCAATGGATAATGGAATCTCCATACTGGACAAAAAACCTTTAACAGGGAATTTCTCATAAGTTCTTATTTCACCAGGCGTAAACAAAACTAATTTGGCACCAATGGCATTGATATTTTTTGCTGCACCTTTTAGTGTTACTGCAACCGAATGCGCTGTGGTATCTTGACTACTTTTGTTTTCGTAAATAAAGGACTTATCGTTGACATTATTGACCACTAAATCCAAATCACCGTCATTGTCAAAATCGGCATAGGCTGCACCATTCGAATAAGAAGAAGGATTATTGGTTATGGCTTTTTCTTTATCATCGAATGACAAGCCCTTTTTATTCAAAAAGAATTGATTGGGTATTTTTATTTCAGGGAAACGATCTATCAGCGCCATATCCTTTTCTCCCATTTTATTATCCCTTATTTTTTCTTGAATCTCCTGATTCGATACATAGTTCACATAATCCATATCATTCATACGCTTTGGAATCCCATTGGCCACAAAAATGTCTTTATACCCGTCGTTGTCAAAGTCCATCAATAAAGTCGCCCAAGACCAATCTGTCGCAAACATGCCAGCATACATACCCACTTCACTGAACTTGCCATTGCGGCGATTCCATTGTAAGTTATTACGCGTAAACTGATAATCGTACCCAACTGATATTTTATATTGATAGATATCATAATCGTCTTCTCCTAAAGATCTTTTTAAAATATAAGGATCCTTAGGTAGCATATCCATTGAAACGATTTCCGGGAATCCGTCATTGTTTAAATCTGCAGCATCTACCCCCATGGAGTATTGACTAGTATGCATCAGTCTCTCCTTTTGCTCGTCTTTAAAGCTGCCATTTTTTTGATTGATATATAAGTAATCATTCTCATGAAAATCATTCCCAGCATAAATATCTACCCAGCCATCTAAATTGATATCACTCATCACCACACCTAATCCATAACTAATAGCTGTGCTATTGATTTTAGATGCTTTTGTCACATCTTCATAATGTCCATTGTTATTTTCAAAAATACGATCCCCAGACAATGGATCAAAAGTGCCCATAAAGCTTGTTCTTGGTGCAAATGTACCGTTCTGGTGTACCGAGTGATTCAATAAAAAGACATCTATGTCCCCATCCTGATCGTAATCAAAAAAACTTGCTTGTGTACTAAAGCCAGAAAAATCTAATCCATATTCAGCAGCAGCTTCTTTGTAGTTTGGAATGCCATTTTCGATACCCACACAAATCAATAACTGATTCTTGGATACAAATTTTTCAAAATTACCGAGCCTGCAAATATAGATATCCAATAACCCGTCATTGTTAATGTCCACCACAGAGACCCCCGTATTCCATGCACTATCCTGTGGTATTTGAGCCTGCTTGCTGACTTCGGTGAATTGTAGTTTTCCTTTGTTTAAATACAATTGATTGTCCCCCTCGTTAGAAGCAAAAAAGATATCCGCCTGTCCATCATTATTGAAATCACCTGTTGCGACTCCTGCTCCATTGTAATAATACATGTAATGAAACATATTAAACTGCTCATTAGGATGTAATTTATTTTCAAATTGAATCCCTGTTTGCTCGGCTGAAAGTGCTTCAAACAAAGGCAATTCTTTCATTGGCTGGTTACAGGCAAAAAGAAGTACACTCAGTGCAAAAATGATTGCACTAGATCTCAATTTAGATACCGTATACTTAAAGCTTTGGATATATTTAAAAACCATACAATTATTTTAATTTCATGAATACCGGAACCTGATTGTTTCTTATAAACAAGACCTTTTTTTGTGCAGCTTGCTGAAACAATACCATGTCTCTAACTTGTCCTGTAATGGCTAAGCCAGATTGCTTATCTTCTACTACTTCAAATACTCTTTTACCTTTATTGATTAATACCAATCCATAATTGGCATCTAAACGTCCAAACTGCGGAAGGAATCCAAATTGGTTGCCACCCATGACTAGATCAATTTTACCGTCAGCATTGACATCGCTAGACACCATCGCATTCAAAGAAGAAAACTGTACTTCATTTGGTAAACGTTGAATTTCAAATTGGCCATTCCCCTTTCCCCATGCAATGATAGAACTACTATAGTTATATAATTTCATCGCAGCTTTATCTACTAATTCTTTTTTAAACAATTCTTGGAAGGCTTTTTTGGCATAGATCTCATAATTCAAATTTTCTTTTTTAAGTAAAGGGATTTGTTCTTGCATTTCGCCTTTCATGAACACTGGCACATCTTTTCCATTCACAGTTCTTGTTAAAATTTTATCAATACTCTCATTGCCATCAAAATCGTTGATCCAAAGTTTCACTGGCGCAGTTGGCGTTGGTTTTAGATAGCCATTCTCGCCCATATTACCAATGATTAAATCTTGAAAGCCATCCCCATCAATGTCAGCCATATGAATAGACTGCCACCAACCATTCAATCCTTTTAAATTAGTTGCTTGCTCTACCATTTTGCCTTTTTCAAAGGCGTACACAATTGGATACATATATTCACCAACGATGATCAATGATGCACCACCTTGATTACTCAACTTACCGACCACTGCACTAGTCACCATCCCTAATTTTGAAAAGTCTGGTGCAACCGATGAAGTCACCTCTTTAAACTGACCTTGCCCGTTATTTTGATACAAAGCACTCGCAGGTGTTACCCCGTATTTTAAAGGGGTATTTCGGGCCCCAACAAATACATCCAGGTCGCCATCTAAATCATAGTCCAATGGTACCATCACACCGGTATTGTATTCAAAAACAGGGAATGCATCTGCAAGGTGTGTAAAATTGGCTTTGCCGTCATTTAGGAAAAGACGATGATTCAGCTCGCCTCTATTAGATAATCGATTGTTCCCACCAGAACCTACCAATAAGTCCATATCTCCATCCTTGTCGGCATCAAAAAATACGGCAGCCACATCTTCATAAGACTCAAATGCTTTAAATGCAGTTTGTGGCCTTGGTTTAAAATCTCCATTACTTGATTGAAGGTAAATTTGACTGCCCTTATTATTAGCGCCGCCAATAAATAAATCTGCAAGACCATCGCCATTGATATCCGCAGTTGCCGCTTTAGGACCTTCTTGAGAAAGTATTCTTGGAATAATTCTTTCTGCATAAAAGTCTACATGATCATCTTCGGTATGTTTTTCAAAATTACTTTTTAATTCCTCAAATAAGGGTGCAATTTTTTCTTGCACTACTATAAATGGTTTTACTGCTTGAGCAGCTTGTTCGATTGTGTAAACTGTGTCAAGCTTTTGAATTTTTAAAATGCTTTGTGTTAGGTTTGGCCAAATCACTTGCACAGAATCAATTTTTTTGAATTGACCTAAGCCAAAGATTTGTTTATAGTCTACAGATGATTGAAATCCTCTTGCAGGAATCACTTCCTTACTTAAAATTTGCCCTTGAACAAATAGATTGATTTTGGCACCCACTGCATTGATATTCTGCGGTAGGCCTTTTAACTTAAATCCAATAAACCCGTTTTTATTTTTTTCTCTACTCTTGTTTTTAAAGACAAAGCTTGGCATATTGTTATTATTCACTACCATATCTAAGTCGCCATCATTGTCTAAGTCCCCGTAAGCTGCACCGTTGGAAAAGCTTGGGATATCCAAACCCCAATCCTTACCCATATCCTTAAAAGTCAAGTCTCCATTGTTTCTAAACATTTTATTTGGAATAGGTTGACTACTCATTTTTTCAATGATACTACTGATTTCATCTTTCTTACCAGACAACACCATTTTCTGAATCATGGTATTCGCAAAGAAATCTATGAAATCTTGATTGGTTAAATCACGATAAATACCATTGCTTACATAAATGTCATTATAGCCATCATTGTCTGCATCAAAGATCATTTCGCCCCAACTCCAATCACTCGCTTCCACACCAGAAAAACGAGCAACTTCTTTATACTTTCCGTTCTTATTATTTAACTGCAAAGCATTGTGCATGAACTGATGGTAGAACCCACTAGCTACTTTTAAACGATAGATATCAATATTGTCAAAGGAGGTGGTGGTTTTAAGTCTGAAGTCATTGTCTGGCAACATTTCTGTTGTAAAAATATCAGGATAGCCATCATTGTTCACATCAGCCATATCAGTCCCCATGGATGCAATGCTATTATGTTCTGTATAGGTTTCTATTTCATCTTTAAACTTGCCATTTTTTTGATTGATGTATAAATAATCTCTTTCAAAAAAATCATTGGACACATACACATCTGGCCATGCGTCCCCATTCACATCTCCAATGGTTACCCCCAATCCAAAACTAATTAAAGAACCATGTATACCAGCCTCAGCAGATACTTCAATAAATTTTCCGCCTTCATTTTTATATAAATGATCGCCACCGCCTTTTAAAAAATCAGCTACTGCAGAATTTTCTGCTCTGATGTCTCTTGCATTCGCATAGTTCAATGTATTGACTGGAATTGGGCTATTGTTGACCATGAAGCAATCCAAATCGCCATCCATATCATAATCAAAGAAAGAAGCATGTGTAGTGTATCCATTATTTGCTAAGCCATAAGCTTCTGCACTATCTGTAAAAGTTAAATCATGGTTGTTGATGAACAATTGATTCTTACGAAGGTCTTCTTGCATCATATTTCCTGCATTGGCCACATAAATATCCAACCAGCCATCGTTGTTGATGTCCACCATCGTCACGCCTGTACTCCATTGGTCTTTTTTTGAAAAACCTGCTTTATCTGAAATGTCTTCGAATTTAAAATCGCCCTTATTTAAGAATAATTTATTGGCACCTTGATTGGCCGTAAAAAATACATCGGCAAGTCCGTCATTATTGATATCACCAATACCTACGCCACCACCATTGTAAAAATTACGATACTTAAAAATATTATTTTCTTTTTCGTCTGTCACCGTATTGGTAAATTGAATCCCACTATTTTCTACCAATTCAAAAAGTTGGCCATCTTTAGACTTTGTACAAGCTGAAAAAAAGATGGAAACAAAAAGTAGAATATAAATTTTTTGCATAAAATCAGGTTCGTATTGTATGCATAAAAATACAAAAAGGCGGGCGTAAACGCCCGCCTAAAATCATAATAGTTGTTTTGAGGGGCTTTAAAATTTATGAAAGCTCCTCAAAACAAAAAGGCCGCGGTAAACCGCGGCCTTTTCTATAATAGATAAACTATTTTAGGTAGCTCCTAGTAACCGAAGTTTTGCTTCAAATTAGGGTTTGAAGACACCGCTTGGTTAGGAATAGGATAAACAACTCTGAAAGCGTCAGACTTTATTGGTCTTTCGTTTACAGGATCATTGTACTTGCCAAAACGAACTAAATCAGTTCTTCTTGAACCTTCTAAATACAACTCACGGCCTCTTTCAGCAATAACATCATTCAATGTAACTGCAGATAAAGAAGTTGTTCCAGCACGCATTCTGATATTGTTTACAATCACCAATGCGTCAGCTGCTTTATTAGTTCTTACCAATGCTTCTGCTTTCATTAACATTGCATCAGCAAAACGGAAGATTACAAACTCATTTTCTTCATTAAAGCCTAATTGATCTCCTTTTAAAGGATACTTATTAGTTCTAATACCTTTAGATTCTGTAGAGAAGAATAAGCTTACATCTGGAGAGAAAACTAATTTTCCACCTGAACGATCTTTAACTTCTACTTTCTTGCCGCCATCATATTTGTATTGTTGGCCAGCCATGAATCCAGCAGTGAAACCATGTATTTCAGTTGCACCTGCTAATTCTGCAGTTTTACGTTGATCGCCATCAGCAAATGAATTATAGAAATCAGCAGTTGTAGTGAAACCATTCCAACCAGAGAATGCTTGGTTGTAGTGCGTTCCCATACCTGTAGCCCAAGTTACACCAGTGGTACCACCTGTTTGTGTTGCTTTACCAGGACCATTAGATGCTCTTGATAAAATCAACTCTGTTGACGTTTGGTAGTTATCCCACTTAAAATTATCCCAGTATCCAGTAGACAATGCAAATTTACCAGATGCATTGATTGCATCTACTAAAGTTATTACTTGTTCCATATCAGTAGCAGCAAAAGTGAAAGTAGTCGGTGTCTTAGGATCTGCTTTGTAAACAGCCTTGTTCAATAACAAACGTGCTTTTAAGAACTGAGCAGCTTGTTTGTTCGCCTTATGCATATCACTTCCAGTACCAAAACTTGGTAAACCAGCAATTGCATCATCTACATCCTTCATAATCCAATCAAAAGCTTCTGATCTTGTTTTAACCGAAGGGATTTTATCTGGACCATCTGCAGCAGCTCTATAAGGAACTTGTCCGTAGATATCCATTACTTGAGTTGCGAAGAAAGCTCTTAAAAACTTACCTTCTAATTGAGCAGCCCCAGTAGATTTTTCTGCAACTAGTGTTGCTTGGAATAAAGCACCATTTAAACCATTCCAAGTATCATAAATTTGATTATGCGCACCATCTGTTGCATGTAAATGGATTTTTCTCCAAGTACCAAAGTCATCCCAGTCAGTACCACGGGTTGGTCCAAGTAACTCATCAGTAGAGTGTACTTGTAATGCATGCCATCCATATTGGCCTGACAATTGGTTCAATTGACCATAAACTGAGTTAAGGTCAGCAGTAGCTGTTCCAGTCGAAGCTGTAGCTACTGATTTAGAACCGTACACTTGTTCATCTAATTTTGAACAAGAGACTGCTCCTAATGTCACTGCAATTGCAGCGATATAGGTAGTAGTTTGTTTGATGAAATTATTTTTCATGTGTATTATTATTTATTAATTTAAAAACGAGCGTTGATACCAAAAGTAATTACTCTTGCTCTTGGAGTTGCTGTATAGTCAAATCCACGAGATGGAACACCGTTTCTAGATTTGTCCACGTTCACCTCTGGGTCTAAACCTGAGTACTTCGTGAACAATGCTAAGTTTTGACCAGATAAAGTCAAGTTCAATCCTTTGATGAATGAACCTTGCTTTACATCTAATGCATAACTTAAGCTTGCATTTGCCAAACGGATATAATCACCTTTTTCTAAGAAACGAGTAGAAACGTTACCTGGGTTGATTGAATTCTCAATTGAATTCACCACATCTCTTGTAACATTCTTTGCATTCTTCAAACTACCCTTTAATAACAAAGCATTCGCTGTATTGTTGTATACATAGAAACCAGTTACTGCATTAAAGAAGATGCTAGCAGTTAATTTCTTATATGTAAAGTTGTTTGTTAAACCTGCATTGAATGTAGGTAAAGCTGATCCTTGAATTTCATCCTTAGCACCATTTGCATACACACCATTTCCAAAAGCGTCAAATCTTAAGAAAGTAGGCATTACGAAAGTGAATAAAGGAGAACCATCACGGATAGTTTGTGCGTAAGCACCAGATAAACCTTGTCCAGAAACCTCACCTGTGTTAAGCACAGTAGATCCGAATCCTGTTACATTGTTGTTTAAGAATGACATGTTATAATTCACATCCCATCCAAATGCACCTCTGTAAGCAGGACGAACCAATTGGTAGTCTAAACCAAATTCCCATCCTTTGTTTACTACATCACCATCTAAATTCACCCAACGATCAGCAGATGCTGCTGGTTGAGGATAGCTGATCAAAGTCAATAAATCTTGAGTAGTCTTGTTGAAATAATCAACTGTACCATTCAATCTGCCATTGAACATAGAGAAGTCAATACCTACACCTTGTGTAGTTGTTTGCTCCCAACGTAAATTTGGATTAGAGTTAGAAATTGTATTTGATCCACCTGTGAAATCTCTTTGTCTTAAAGCCAAAGAAGCATAAGCAGGGAACTCTTGGTTACCAGTGATACCATAGTTTAATCTCATGTCAAAGTTAGAGAAGATTTTACCCAAAGTATTTTGAGCAAATTTTTCTTCTAATATTCTCCACTTGAAACCAAACGCCGGGAAAGTACCGTATTTGCTACCAGAGCTAAATTTAGAAGATCCATCTATTCTCACCAATGCAGATAAGATATACTTGTCTTTCATTGTGTAGTTTAAACGAGAGAAATAAGACTGTAATTCAACTTGAGTACTGTCACCATATACATCCGTTACACCACCAGTGTACTCTTTGAAATTAGTTAACATACGAGTTGCACCAGCATTACCCCATCTTTGTGAAGCTCTGTAGTAATCAGTTGTTTTTTGATAAGAGAAGGCAGCTAAAGCTTGTAAGTTGTTGCCATTCTTAAATGTTTTATCGTAGTTCAATGTATGCTCGATCAAGCTAGAAGATTGATCTAAGAATTGTTGAGCTGCTCTTCCTTTTCCAGAAAAATCAGAACCAACATAATTCTTACCACGAATATTGATTGTACCTTGGATATAAGCACCTGGTAAACGAGGGTCAACAAAAGTTAAACGCTCAGAAGCACCATTCTCCATACCGAAGATCGCCTTATAAGTTAAGTTATCAGTCAATTTATAAGATACAGACACATTCGCTAATAATTTATTATAAGTATCATTGTCATCGTAACCTTCTAAAATTGCAACAGGGTTTCTGTTACCATCTTGGTTATCAAACCAAGTTCCATTTGCATTATACACAGGGAAAGTTGGGTTAGCACCAATCATTGATCCGATCAATGAACCTTGGTAACCTGCATTATTTGTAACCTGTGCATAGCTATTATTAACTATAGATTGGTTAGCAGTCACGTCTAATTTTAAACGAGAAGTCAATTGATTTGAATATTTCAAACCAAAAGTATAACGCTTTAATCCTTGTGTTTTTACAATACCTTCTTGGTTATCAAAAGAACCATTCAATTTCAATGAAGACTTTGAATTTGAGAAGCCCCATCCTAAGTTATAGCTATTAGAAATTGCAGTTTGGAAAACTTGGTCTTGCCAATCTGTGTTATATCCTTTATCATTTGAACCAACACCAGAGAAGTCAAATCCTGCTTCATCTAATGTCTTTTTGATACCATACATAAATTCTTGTGGACTAGCTAAATCATAACGATTCGCAATTGTAGATACTGAAGTAGTCGCATTGAAAGTTAAGCTAGGCTTACCTTTACCAGATTTAGTTGTGATTAACACAACACCATTCGCACCTCTAGCACCATAAATAGCTGCTGAAGAGGCATCCTTTAAGATAGAGATGTTCTCAATATCGTTCGGGTTTAAAAATGATAATGGGTTTCTTGCAGTCGTTCCACCATCAACTGTGATAGAACTTCCTACTGTACCACCACCGTATAAAGGCACACCATCCACCACATATAATGGGTTGTTGTTACTTCTTACAGATGAAGTACCTCTGATAGTCACGTTTACAGCACCTCCTGGCTCACCAGAATTTGTTGTTACGTTCACACCAGCAACACGACCTTGTAACAATTGCTCTGGAGAAGAAATAATCCCTTTGTTAAAGGACTTCTCACCCAAAGAAACAACAGAACCAGTCGCATCTTTTACTTTACGAGTACCATAACCAACAACTACAACTTCATTCAATTGCTCGCTTGTTTGGTTTAATGATACAGTTACGTTTCCTTCTGCAGCTACTTCTCTAGAAGAATAACCTACAGTTGAAACAACTAATTTTGTTACAGAAGAAGGTACTGTGATTGCAAAAGTTCCATCAGCTGCTGTTTTAGCACCTGTGCTAGTTCCTTTAGCCACAACAGAAGCTGCTGCGATTGGAGAACCGTCTTTTGCATCTAATACCTTACCTGTAACTGTTTTGTTCTGTGCTTGTGCGTTTAATGCAAGCAAGCCAAGGAACAGTCCTAAAATAGAGGACTTAACAATTTTTGAAAAATTCATAATTGGCAGTTTATTGGTTTAATAAGCAGCTACAAAATACACAATTTTGATATGAAACAAATCTTTTGTTAAATAATTTTTAACTTTTGAGTTATTTGAATAACAATTGTTAGTTTATGGTCTTTCCCTCAGAGTTTATTATCCTCTACAACTCAATGACAGATTGGTTTATTGAGAATAGCGTATTCAAGTCCTTACACATAGAAATGGTTCCATATTAAAAAAATAGTTGATTTACGCAAACGATTGCGGTAAATTTTGTGTTAATTTTCCTTAAATTGAACTTTGTAAAGATTACTTGCTATGACAAATACCACCCTCAAATTATTGGCGCAACAATTGCAGCTCAGTATTTCCACGGTATCTAGGGCATTGAAAGACCATCCAGATATTTCAACAGCCACAAAAGAGAAAGTCCATGCACTGGCAAATAGCCTTGACTACGAGCCAAACGCTTATGCGATCCAATTAAGAACGCAGAGTAGCAAAATTTTTGGCGTGATCGTTCCCGCAATTGCCAATTTTTTTTATGATAGTTTTATCGCTGCCATCGAAGAAGAAAGTAGAAAAAATGGTTATGCGTTAATGATCTTGCAATCAAGTAACAACACCGAAAATGAATTAAACAACTTAAAGATTTTCAGACAGAACCGGGTTTCTGGTGTTTTTGCATGTTTATCTGCACATACACATAATTTAGAAGTGTATGAGAAAATGAGTGACAGGGATATTCCAGTTGTCTTTTTTGATATCGTTCCAAAAGATAATAAATATACTAAAGTAAGAATGGCGGACGAAAGATGTGCCGTCATAGCAGCAGAAAATATTATTCAAAGAGGTGCCAAACGTGTATTAGCATTATTTGGTGACCCTGGTTTATCTATCAGTCAAAAACGAAAGCAAGCCTTTCAACAATTCATGGAAAAATATGCGCCTAAAACGCATTGCACTTATGAACATACCAATAGTTCTTTAGAAGCAGAAACTGCATTTAAAAAACATCTAAGCAAAATACAAAAATTTGATACCGTATTTGCTATGACAGACGAGATTTTAATAGGTGTGATGAAAGCGATTCAAGCACTGAACATTAAGGTCCCAAAAGAGATGGGTGTCATTAGTATTAGTAATGGTTTTATTCCAAGTTTATACCATCCTAATATTAGCTATGTAGAAACAAGTGGTTACGAATTAGGTAAATTGGCATTCGTGCAAATGCTTGCAAATTTAAAAGGTGGGAAAACATTATCTGAATTAACAGTGGATGCAAGATTTATTGAAGGTGGTTCTATGTAAACCATTGGTGGATTCTAATTGGTCTTTATTTACCAATACAAAACTTAGAAAAAATAAAATCCAATTGATCTTCATTGGTAATCTCGCCTGTGATTGTTCCAAGGTAATGCAATGCTTGACGTATATCCAAAGCCAATAAATCGCCAGTCACATTTTGTATTAATCCTGTTTCAATATCATTCAACGCAAGCATTAATTTTTTTAAAGAAGCCACATGCCTTGCATTGGTTACAATGGTGCCTTCTTTATTCAATGCATCACCGACTACTTTTTGGTTCAAGGCATTTTCCAATGCAAGTATATTTTGTTTATTTTTAGCAGAGATAAAAAGCACTTCTTTAAATGCAGGATCTGCTTGGATAGCTTGATCCAGTGCTAGATCCATTTTATTGCCAACTAAAATTAATTTATCCTTTGCAACACCAATCTCGGATTGCCATACTTGAATGTCTGATAAGCTATGTGAACTTGCATCAAATAATGCAATGATGATATCTGCTTCTTGAATTTTTTCCCTACTTTTTTCGATACCCATTTGTTCAATGGAATCATCCGTTTGCATCCTGATACCTGCTGTATCAATTAATTTATATAAAACCCCTTGTATATTTAAATATTCTTCGACCGTGTCTCGAGTGGTCCCAGGAATAGCACTGACCAATGCCCGACTTTCATTTAACATCGTATTTAAGAGCGTAGATTTCCCTGCATTGGGTTTTCCAACAATCGCGACTTGCACGCCGTTTTTAATCACATTGCCTAACTTAAATGAGTCATATAATGCTTGGGTTTTGAATTGCAGTTGTTGGACTAAAATTTCGAGCTCTTTTTTATTGGCAAAAGCCACATCCTCTTGTGAAAAATCTAATTCTAATTCAATCAATGCCGAAAACTTAATTAATTTTTCACGCATTAACTGCAGGTCATTGGAGAAGCCTCCTTTTAAATTATGCAATGCAGTTTTTCTTGCAGCTTCCGTATTGCTAGCAATTAAATCTGCCACCGCTTCTGCTTGCGTTAAATCTAATTTTGCATTTAAGAAAGCACGTTGTGTAAACTCCCCAGGCTTTGCCATTCGGGCACCTTTTTCAATCATCAATTGTAAAATAGAATCCTGTATGAAAGGAGAACCATGGCATGAAATTTCTACTACTTCTTCGCCTGTATAAGATCTAGGGGCTCTATAAATACTTGCCACCACTTCATCCAACACCATTCCCTTGTCAATCAGTTTTCCAAAATGAACCGTATGGGATGCTTGCTTGGTTAAATCTTTTTTTTCAAATACTGCATTGACAATCTGAATCGCTGTTGGACCACTCAGTCTTATCACCGCTATGGCGCCTAGTCCAGGTGCTGTAGCCAGTGCTACAATGGTGTCATTCCAGTTACTTAATGTGCTTTGCATGAATGCAAAATTACACAAAAAAGGCTCCCAATTGGGAGCCTTTTTCTATTGAATCAGATTGAATCTTAGTCTTCAGAAACCATGAAAACAATAGCTTGTCTTTGTCTGTAAATTACATTACGTCCATTTTGAACAGCTGGTTTCCATTTTGGTCCTCTTTGAATTACACGTACTGCTTCTTCTTTTGTACCATAGCCAGGATCATTCTCTGCTTTTACTTCAGAGATAGAACCATCTTTAGATACGATGAAAGAAACCACTACAGAGTATTTTCCAGTAGGTGCGCCATTTTCAACTGGTAAGTCTCTATTCAAGGTACGCTCTAGGTATCTTACCCATCCACCTTGTCCACCAGGAAACTCAGCTTGGATTTGTACCGAAGTAAATAACTTATCATAGTCTTCGTCTTTTGGAGCTTCTACAGCACCAGTACTTTGCTCTACAGGAGCTACCAATCCATCATCTTTGGTACCTTCTTGGTTAAATGTACTGATCTTGGTTTCCTCCAATTTCTCAACTTCCTTGATTTCGTCTTCTTCTTTCACTTCCTCGTCTTTTACAATTTTCGGAGGGGTGAATTTAGTTACTTCAACCTTAGGAGGTTCTTGTTTTGGTGGCGGTGGTGGTGGTGGTTCAGGCTTTTTTTCATCTTGATTTACATTCTCTAAAGATAAATCTACCGCAATCACTTCTACTTTATCATTCTTAATTGAATTGGATAAAATCACACCAGCAGACAATACCGCAACCACAAGGAACATCCCGTAAAGACCATACCTCAAACGCTTATCATACGTTTTACGTAATTCATAAGCGCCATAAGCTTTATTCTTGCCTTCAAAAAGGATATCAAGAAAATCGGCGGTTAATATTTTATTTATGTCCATGTTTAATGCTTTTAATTACTTGCCGAAGTTTGTGAACTTGCATCAGAGATTTTTACCAACTGGGATTCCCCGTCAGAAATATCTACTAATGCATATTTTTTTACAACGTTAATTGCCATTTCATCCAAGATGTCTATTAGATTTTTGTAATTGCACTCAGCACCAGGTTTGATCACGACTACGAAATCCTTATATGGGTTTTCGGTATCTCTTGATCTACTTCTAACGTCTGCTTTCTTTTTCAAAATCACATCACGGATGGAGTTCTCGCCATTATAAGAGGCTGAAAGAAAATTAGAACCATCTGGTTTTAATTGACCTTCATAATAATAAATATGATTATCTGCCCCCATTAAGATGGTAAGTACACCAGATTCTTTCGCTTTATTAGGCTCATCTGTTACCTTATCATCCGGCAAAAACAACTTTAACGCTGTTGGTTGGCTCATGGTTGTGGTGAAGATAAAGAAGGTGATCAATAAGAAACCTAAGTCCACCATTGGTGTTAAATCAACGCGAGTTGATAACTTTTTTCCTTTCTTGACCCCTGGTCCTTTCTTATGGCCACCACCCGATGAGGTATCTAATTCTGCCATTGTAAGCGCTTTTAATTAGTTATTAAATTAATCTTCCTGTTTTAAACCCTTCATAGACATCTTCCATAATTCAGAGCCTTCTGGAGCGTTTTCAGGATTGGTAACCATTTGAAACTTCAACAATTCATTTTTCTTGAAGGCTGCAATTACATTTTTGAAAGCTGGATATTTGGCAACATTGTCCCCTTTTAATAAAAGGTCCATTTTCTCACCAGCATACGCTGCTTTCACCACTTGCATCCAATAAGTCAATTCATTGTTTGTGCTATCCTTACATGGTATACCAGGTAATTGATCGCCTTTTCTGTTTTCTTCAGGAATTGATAAAAAAGAATTCAATCCATTTAATGGAGCGCCAATGAAACCTGCTTTTTTGAAAGCAGCAACATTGATGCCTAAGTTACGCTCACTATTTACTGTATTCGCAACTAGTTCTTTCTTTTGTTCGTCATCCATGGTAAGGAAAACCTTACCATCCTTATCAATTGTAACTAAAACAAAGTCCTTATTAGGCGCAACTTTAGAAGCCACCGAACTTGGTGTCTCTACCGCTATTGCTTCTGCAGGCTTGAACTTAGTTGTCAAGATGAAGAAAGACAATAAAAGGAAGGCCACATCGCACATGGCTGTCATGTCGATGTTTGTACTCTTGCGAGGTAATTTGGCTCTACCCATTGTATAGTCTTTTAATATTTATAAGGCCAGGCCTTAATGAATGATTTATTTATAATTCGCTGCGAAACTTTGAGTCAAAGTAAATCCAGACTCATCGATTCCGTAAGTGATACCATCAATACTTGTAGTAAATACGTTGTACATAATGATTGCTATAGCAGAAGTACCAATACCTAATGCAGTATTGTACAATGCCTCAGAGATACCTTGAGACAATTCACGTGCAGCTTCACCACCACCTTCTTCACCTAATTTAGAGAAAGAACGAATCATACCTAATACCGTACCAAACAAACCTAATAAGGTTGCAACCGATGCGATGGTAGATAAGAAAACTAAGTTCTTTTCTAACATTGGTAATTCCAATGCAGTTGCTTCTTCGATTTCTTTTTGAATGTTCAATACTTTTTGATCAGTATCTAATTCTGTATTGGTAATCATCTCCTTGTATTTAGTCAAGCCAGACTTCATTACATTACCTACAGAACCTTTTTGCTTATCACATGCAGCTAAAGCTTTATCCACTTCTTTATTCGCTAAATGGAATTGGATTTGACGAATGAACTCTGTAATATTACCATTTCCAGAGGCTTTTTTGATCGTCATTAATCTTTCAATTACGAAAGTTAAAACAATCAATAAACAACCAATTAAAATAGGTACTACGATACCACCCTCATACATTTTTGTAATTGAACCTATTGGTCCTTTGTGCGCTGGCCAGAAACCACCACTT
The DNA here is from genome assembly GCA_945865295.1 of Chitinophaga pinensis. Taxonomy (GTDB): domain Bacteria; phylum Bacteroidota; class Bacteroidia; order Chitinophagales; family Chitinophagaceae; genus Sediminibacterium; species Sediminibacterium pinensis_A. The sequence continues at coordinate 27,650 of CAMBDE010000019.1, forward strand.
GGATCAGGATTCGTGAAATTACTTGCGTTACCTAGAAAAAAACGCCAGATTACATAGCCTGTTACGATACAAGCTAGTGGTGCTAAGGATGCAAACAAGTTACCGCCTTTTTTCGGTGCAGCTTGTTTTGAAGCAGCAGTTGCAGTTGGTTTAGATAAATCAGCCATGATTCAATTGATTTTTGGTTTTAAATTAAATTTATAAAAAAGTGATTTAATCCTTGAAACTAAAGCTAATTTAAAAAAAAAATTAACGCTTCGGTATCTAAGGGCTTACAAAATAAGTAAATTATTGATTGAAACAATATTCAAGACATTTTTTTTAAGTAAATAAATGATTAACAAAAAAATTAGCCCGAAATGAATATATTTAGGGACGTTTTTCAAAAAACAATAATTATATAATATGAAAAAAAACCTAGCGATCATTAGTCTTTGTGTTATGTTTACAGGCCTTGTAAATGCCCAAAGACCTTTACCACCCGTGGCAGACACCAGTGCTGCAGCAGGCGCTAAAAAAGAGCTCCCTGCAAAAACAGGCCCAAAAACCTTTAAAGAATTCATCACCAAGAAGGCTGTAACCCAAAAAGGAGTATTTACAGTGCATCTTCAAGACGATAAGTTCTACTTTGATATCCAAGACAGCCTTTTGGGTAGAGAGTTGATAGCGGTAACTCGTTATGCTAAAGTGGCTGGCGGTGCCAGAAAATATGGTGGTGAGCAAGTGAATGAGCAAACAATCCAATTCGAAAAAGGGCCTAATAACCGTATTTTCATGCGTGTGGTATCCCTAATAAGTAGGGCGGATTCTACTCAAACCATTGCAAAAGCAGTTAAAAACTCTTATTTAGACCCAATTGTAGCTGCTTTTGACGTAAAAGCGTACGGCAAAGATTCTAGTAGTTCTATTATTGATGTATCTGACTTCTTTAAAGGAGACAACCAAGCCGTGAGTTTGAGCAGTTTCGAAAAGAGAAACTTTAACCTATCAGGACTTGCTGCTGATCGCTCTTATATCGAAACCATTAAGTCTTACCCAATTAATATTGAAGTGAAGACTGTAAAAACCTATAACGCAAGTGCTCCAACGTCTGGAAGTCCTGCAGGTGGCAGTGTTATTCCAGCAGCTGCAAACGCTGGTGCTGTTACCTTTGAGCTAAATACATCTATCTTATTGTTGCCTAAAACACCAATGGGACGTCGTTTATTTGACTCAAGAGTGGGTTATTTCGCAGATAATTTTGTGGAATATTCTGATGACCAACAAAAGGTAAAAAATCAAGTTTTTGCAGTTCGTTATCGCTTAGAGCCAAAACCTCAAGACCTTGAAAAATATAAGAGAGGCGAATTAGTAGAGCCAATCAAACCAATTATTTATTATGTGGATCCTGCAACCCCTAAAAAATGGGTGCCTTATTTGATCGCTGGTGTAAATGACTGGAATGCAGCATTTGAAAAAGCAGGATGGAAAAATGCCATACAAGGTAAAGAATGGCCTAATGATAGCACGATGAGCTTGGAAGATGCACGCTTTTCTGTGATTCGTTATTTTGCTTCTGATATTGAAAATGCATATGGTCCTCAAGTGCATGACCCTCGAAGTGGTGAAATTTTAGAAAGCCATGTAGGTTGGTACCACAATGTAATGAGCTTAGTACACGATTGGTATATGGTGCAAACTGCAGCAGTAGATCCTGCAGCAAGAAAAATGCATTTTGATGATGAATTAATGGGGAGCTTAATTCGTTTTGTATCCTCTCATGAAATTGGTCATACCATAGGTTTGAGACATAATATGGGTAGTTCAAGTAAAACGCCTGTAGAAAAATTAAGAGATAAAACTTGGGTAGAAGCAAATGGTCACACTGCCTCTATTATGGACTATGCACGTTTTAACTATGTAGCGCAACCCGAAGATAAGATTGCACAATCTGGATTGTTCCCAAGAATAGGCGACTATGATAAATGGGCGATTCAATGGGGTTATACTTACACTGGTATGAATGATGCACAAGAAGATCGCAAGATCAATAACAAATGGATTATTGATAATTTAAGCAAGAACCCAAGAGTATGGTTTGGTGGTGAGGGTAGAAATGATGACCCTAGAGCTCAAACAGAAGACTTAGGTGATAATTCAATGTTGGCAAGTGAATATGGCATTAAGAATTTGAAAAGAATCATAGTGAACTTACCAGACTGGACAAAGGAAGAAGGGGATCGTTTTGAAAACTTAAGTCAAATGTATGGTCAAGTAGTTGGTCAATTTAATAGATACATGGGCCATGTATTAAGAAATGTGGGTGGTGTTCAAGAAACATTAAAAAGTGTAGAAGAAAAAGGCGATGTGTATACACCAACAACAGTTGCAGCTCAAAAACAAGCAATGCAATTTTTCCATACACAATTATTCACCACACCTAAGTGGTTACTAGATGCATCTATTTTAAATAAGTTTGCAAACCCAGTAAGTAATGAGCGTGTGCAAACTATTCAAACAAGTATTTTAAAATCATTGTTGGATAAAAACAGATTGTATCGTATCACCACAAGTCAAACAAGATTTGGTGCAAGTTCTTACGCATTGAATGATATGATGGACGATTTAAGAAAAGGATTATTCAGTGATGTAAGTAAGGCAGATATCTATCGTAGAAATTTACAAAAAACATTTGTGAGTCAAATAGATGATTTATTAAACCCATCTGCTTCATCAGCATCAGCTGCTGCTGGAATGATTCGTTTAGGCGCACCAAGTGCTGATGTAGAAAATACAGATGTGGTGTCTGAAGCAAAAGCACAATTAAAGAAATTGTCTGCTACATTGCAAGCTGCTAAAGCAACTGCTACAGATGCAAGTGCTGTAAATCATATCAGTGACTTACAAGACAGAATCAAACAAGCATTAGATCCAAAATAATTAATCAACTAGATGCATTAGTTCTTCTAATTGATTTAATAAATTCTAATAAAAAAACGCCTCCAAAATTTGGAGGCGTTTTTTTATCGTTTAATTTTTATTGTTTACTCGTACCTCAATGCATCAATTGGGTTTAATGCAGCTGCTTTCATGGCTGGATAAATCCCTGCTGCCAGTCCAACCCCCGAGCAAATAACAATACCCGTAATCACCCAGAACCAAGGAATGACGAAGCCTGTACTTAAAACAACACTAAATATATTTCCAACAAGCACCCCTAATAAGATGCCAAATACCGCACCCAATAAACTGATGATGACACTTTCAAATAAAAATTGTCGACGCACATCTTTTCGCTTTCCACCTAAGGCTTTAATCAAACCCACTTCTCTTGTTCTTTCATTCACAGCAACCAACATGATATTCATAAGGCCTATTGCAGCACCAATTAAGGTAATCATGCCAATGGCACCCGCTGCACCACTAATACCTGCTAAAAAGCCAATGAATAATTGCGCAAACTTATCGCTCTTGTCAATGATAAAATTTTCTGATTCTGTTGGAATTAATTTTCTTGCTTTTCTCATCTGCAACATGGCTTCGTCAATGGCAGGCTCTAATTCAACTAAATTGTTTACCGCCACACCTAATTGATAAGAAGGATTGCTGTTCTGATATTGTCGCACATTTTTCAATGAAGTCACTACAACATCATCCTGTCTCAGCATGGCGCTTGATCCCTTTGCTTTTAATAAACCAATGACACGATAAGGTTTACCCTGAACTAAAATAATTTTATCGACACTTTTTTCGGGATTTCTAGGGAACAATTTTGTAGCAACACTACTTCCAATCATACAAACATTTCGTCCAGATTGGATGTCCACTGCATTTAGATTTCTGCCCACTGCAAGCTGGTAGCCATTGACTGCTAAATAATTTTCATCTGCACCCCACATGCCAATCTGTGGATTCGTTTTTAAATTTTTATATACAATTTCATTACCTCCACTTGCTCTTCTATACACACTGACTTGGGCTCTATTGAAACTATAATTATTTTTAAAATACTGGGATTCTTCTAATTTAAATGGCTTGTCTAAATTTGATTTTTTTTCTTTCTGCCCTTTCTTGGTTTTGGAAAATTCTTCGTCCTGTGGCGGTCCACCCATTCTTGCATTCATTTCCTTATAACGTATCGTAAATGCATTCGCACCCATAAAAGAGAAATTCTCTTTTAAACTTTGGTTCATTGCAGAGATGGCCGTGATGATGCCTATAAGCGCCATGATACCAAAAGCAATAATTGCTACGGTAATACTAGTTCTAAGCTTATTGCCCTTTACGGTGCGCCAAGCTAGTATAAATGAGTCCTGTAAGGTCATAAGTTCTTTTTATCTGTGCCTAAAGGTAGTACAGATTAAATAAGGTGCCCCTTTATAGACACATCTATTTGAGGAACGGCTAAAAGTAAAGATAAGAGAGGAATACATTGGGTAAAATACCTAGTCCCAGTATCAAAATTGCAAAAACAAGTAATTTGTATTGATAGGACTGACCCATTTCCTGTATGGCTGGTTCACCTTCGGCAAAATACATTGCTTGAATTAATTTGAAATAATAGTAGATACTAATAGCAGCAAAAAGAATGGCCACAACCACCAACCAAAGCCCAATGCCTGATTGAACCGCAGCGTTCAACATATAGTACTTGGCAAAGAATCCACCAGTGAGTGGAATGCCCGCTAATGACATTAAGAATAGGGTCGTCATGCCTGCCAATAATGGTTCTTTTTTAGCTAAGCCATTGAATGCTTCAAAACTATAATCTTTCATTTTAATCAATACCCCAAATAAGCCAATGCTTGCAATTGAATAGGCCATGATATAAAGTAAGATGCCTTCGTTTGCAAAATTAGTAGGACCATATAGGGCAAAAAGCATAAAACCAACTTGCGCAATACTAGAATAGGCCAACATGCGCTTTACACTGCGCTGAAAAACAGCCGTAATATTTCCAACAAATAAAGTGGAGATTAAAACAAAAGTTAACAATAATTCCCAGGCATAGCCTAGTGCTTTAAATTGACTATGAAACAACACCACAAATGCAATGATTGCAGTGGCTTTCACAATCGTCGCCATAAAAGAAGTAAACACGGTTGGTGCACCATCATATACATCTGGTGTCCAGAAATGAAACGGCGCAGCAGAAACCTTAAAATTAAAAGAAACAAAAATTAAAATTAAACCAGCAGATTGCATAAGCTGTTCTCTCACCATGCCTGTTGCTGGATTCAAACTTGGAGTTGTTAATTGGAAGGTACCTGTTGCTCCGTATATAAAAGTGATCCCTAATAAAAAAATACCTGTGGAAAAAGCCCCCATCAAAAAATATTTCAAAGCGGCTTCGTTGCTATTCAGATTCTTTTTGTCTGAACCAGTTAGGATATACAATGGAATAGATAAAATTTCAATCCCAATAAATAACATTAATAAATTATTGAAAGAGGTAAGGATACTCGCACCGCATAAAATAAAGAAAAATAAAGCATAAAAATCTGCTGCATGGTTACCAATTTTTGCAATCTCATCTCCATTCAACCATACATATAAGAAAGTTAAAATAAATAAAATGGTATTCACATATAAGCCAAACTGCGTAAATGAAAGCATCCCCTTATAATCCACTGGAATGGTATAGATGCCATTTAATTGTAAGACATTGGCTACAATTAAGGCCAATAGTCCTGCCAATGCAATGCGTGTATGCGTTTGCTCGTTGTCAAACACCCAAGAAGCAAACATCATTAATACACCTAAAAAAGCCGAAGCAATAATTGCGTTCATTATAAATTCATTTAATTATTTGATAAACAATTGTTGTAATGTATCTGCAGTTAAATTAAATAATGGAGCAGGATACACTCCAGAAACAATTACTACAATGAACAATACAATCAATACAAACTGTGCAGGCATATTGGGTGCTTGCATCTTATTCATTTTTTCACTCACTTCTCCATAAGCACATTTTTGTACCATATTCAAAGTGTAGATGGCAGCTAGTACAACACTTACCCCTGCGGCAGCTGCAATCCAAGGATTGAATTGGAATAAACTATTCAACATTAAAAACTCTCCTACAAATGCATTGGTTAATGGCAATGCGATATTGGCAAATGCAAAACCTACAAGTAAAATGCCCAATGTTGGATTTTGTTTAGCAAGACCACCCATCTCTTTTAAAGATCTTGTGCCTGTTTGTTGCTCAATGATATCGGCGATGATCCAAAGACCTAATACATTGATTCCGTGTGAAAATAATTGTATTAAAACTCCTTGAACACCAATTTCGGTATTGGTAAATAAAGCTGCACTCATCAACCCAATATGCGCAATCGAAGAATAGGCTATCAAACGCTTCATATCATCCTGACGAATGGCGATAAAAGAAGCATAAAGAATGCCAATCACAGAAAGGGTCACTACAAAATTTGAATGCGCACTAAATGCATTTGGAAACAAAGGCATTAACCATCTCATTACACCATATAAACCCATCTTGACCATCACCGCACTCAACACCATGGTCACAGCAGTAGGTGATTGTTCGTAAGCGTCTGGCTGCCATGTATGTAAAGGGAAGATGGGCATCTTAATAGCAAAAGCGGTAAAGAACAACGCAAATGCAGTTAATTGCTGCCCAGCACTTAGACTAGCTTGTTTAAATGATTGTATCGCAAAACTTTGGTCAGCAGTATGCGTGTATACCAAAATAATACCAATCAACATGAATAAAGAGCCTAAGAAAGTATAGATAAAGAATTTAAAAGTCACTGCAACACGCTTCTCTCCTCCCCAAATGGAACAAAGAAAATACACCGGAATCAATGCCAATTCCCAGAAAAAATAAAACAATAAAGCATCTCCTGCTAAAAACACACCCAATAAGCCTGTTTGTGTAAATAACATCAATGACAAAAATTGAGACCTATTTTTAATTTCATTTTTAGAAGTCGCAATGAAAATCGCAGGAAAACTAATCCCTGTCAATAAAAGTAAAATTTTAGACAAGCCATCTGCCGTTAAAACAAATCTTGCATTGATGCTTGGTATCCAGCTTGCATCAAAATTAGCTGCACCATTGAATGCAATATTCAATGCAAGTGCTAAGGTGATACCAGTTGATGCAATTGCAATATAATTTGCCTTTTCGTTAGGTTTAACAAATAGCAAAATGATTGCTGCGATAAACGGAATAGATAGAATTGAAAGTAATACCATTATTGCTAAAAATTTATTGAATCAAATTATGAAAGAATCGAGTGATGGCAAGATCATTAAACCATATAAGGAATAACAAAACGATACTCAACACCATAAATAAAATATAATACCCTACTTGGCCGCTCTGTA
>CAMBDE010000020.1 GCA_945865295.1 Chitinophaga pinensis
TAATAATTCATAAAAAGCCAAACTATGCGCACAGTTCATGATACTCATATCCTCAAAACAAATTATACTTTCTGTTTTATTAATTACTTTTTGTACTTCTTTTTGTGGGAGTAATTCATTTTTAATTTTTTCTACTTCTTCTAACACTGCCTGCTCGGCAACAGCCATGCTCACGCCTTTCACCAATTTACCTTCAATTACCAATAAGCCTGGATCTACCGTGCCAAAATGATAACAATCTATTGAGGAAAATAATTGTTTCACTTTAATCAATTGCTCATACAATCTTGCAGAAGCGCCTCCACCTAATACTTCGGTAATCAAATCTGTCTCATGGTATCCTGCATCAAATCGGCCGCCCATATGCCATGTCATCATCAACATATCCATGGGCACATCTGCATGCACTTCCAATGATCTCTTTTTTTCTTGTACCGGTTCTTGTGGCAAATTTCTATTGTACGCTTCGCCTGCAGGAATCGGGCCAAACCATTTCTCTGCCAATACTTTTACTTGCTCAGTCGTTGTGTTTCCTGTCACCACTAGGATGGCATTATTGGGTCTATAAAATTTAAAAAAGAAATCTTTTACATCTTGTATTTTCGCATTTTCTACATGAGATAATTCAGCGCCAATGGTCATCCATCTATACGGATGATTGGTGTACGCTAGTGCGCGCATTTTGTGCCATGCATCTCCATAAGGTTTATTGATATAGTGTTCCTTAAATTCTTCGCAGACCACTTTTCTTTGCACTTCTAAACTCTTCTCGCTAAATGCAAGTGATAACATACGATCACTTTCTAGCCAAAAAGCAGTCTCTATATTTTCGGCTGGTATTTGACAATAATAATTGGTCAAGTCATTGGTGGTATAAGCATTGTTTTCGCCGCCGGCCCTTTGTAAAGGTTCATCGTATACAGGAATATTGACGCTACCGCCAAACATCAAGTGCTCAAAAAGATGCGCGAACCCTGTTTGTGCAGGATTTTCATCCTTGGCACCAATATAATAAAGTACATTGACCACCGCCATTGGGGTACTCGTATCTTGGTGCACCAGCACCTTCAAGCCATTGGCTAATTGAAATTTTTCAAATTGTATCATAAGGACCACAAAAATAAGCTTAAAACCTACAACCATTTGACGTAAAGGTTGTTTAATTAGTAACTTCGCACCATTAATTGAAAACTATGCAATTAGAGCAACTTTATCAGAAAGCACTGAATTTTGAGTACTTAACTAAGGAAGAGGGTATGTTCCTTTTCGAAAATGCCCCATTGGCCGAATTAAGCTATGTGGCTGATACCCTAAGAAAGAAACAAGTACCGCATGGTAAAGTGACTTGGCAGATTGACCGCAATTTGAATACCACCAATGTATGTATCGCCAATTGCAAATTTTGTAATTTTTACCGCATCCCAGGACATCCGGAATCTTATATCACCGATATGGCTACCTATAGAGTTAAGATCAAGGAAACCATTGCTTGGGGTGGAGACCAATTATTATTACAAGGTGGACACCATCCAGAACTTGGATTGGATTTTTATGCCAACTTATTTAAACAAATTAAAGCTGAATTTCCAGATATCAAATTACATACTCTAGGGCCCCCAGAGATTGCGCATATTGCTAAAATAGGTGGACATACCCATACCCATGTCTTAAAAACTTTACAAGAAGCTGGTATGAATTCCCTGCCAGGTGCAGGCGCAGAGATCTTAGTAGATAGAGTAAGAAAATTAGTGTCTAATGGAAAATGTGGTGCACAAGAATGGTTGGATGTGATGGCCGCAGCGCATCAATTGAATATCACTTCAAGTGCTACTATGATGTTTGGACACGTGGAGACATTAGAAGAAAGATTCATCCACTTAATTAAAATTAGAGAAGTGCAGGACATGAAACCAGCAGGAGCGAACGGATTTTTGGCCTTTATTCCTTGGACTTTCCAAGACGTAGATACTTTATTGACCAAAATTAGAGGGGTACATAATTTAACCACGACCGAAGAGTATATTCGCATGATTGCGATCAGTCGTATTATGTTGCCTAATATCAAAAATATTCAAGCAAGCTGGTTAACCGTAGGAAAAGCCACCGCGCAGGTTTGTTTAGAAGCGGGTGCCAATGATTTTGGTAGCATTATGCTAGAAGAAAATGTGGTAAGTGCTGCCGGAGCCCCACATAGATTTACTTATAAGAGTATACAAGAAGCCATCAAAGAAGCTGGATTTGAGCCTCAATTAAGGAACCAGCACTACGAATGGCGTGAATTACCTCAGGATATTCAAGAGCAGGTCATTGATTATTAGTAGCCAAAAAATAGCTGTTTCCCTGTAACTTTTTACCTTTGCCTACGTTTAACCTATCAAACAAGGATTAAACCAAAGAGATGACGGATAAAGCGTACAATGATTGTGTAGATAATTTTGCCGACGGGGTTTACCGATTTATTGTAAAAAATATTCGACATACAGAAGATGCACAAGATATTGTCCAATCCGCATTTGAAAAATTATGGGTGAACAGGAAGCAGGTCCTTCCAGAAAAAGCAAAGTCTTATTTGTTTACGGTGGCTTATCATCAAATGATTGACCATATTCGTAAATCCAATAAAATGCGTTTGTCAGAGGATACCAAAATCCCACAGCAACAGATTGTGCAAGAAGACGAAGAACTGAAGCAGGTATTGATGCGCGCAATCAACGAATTAAATCCAATCCAAAAAAGCCTTGTTTTACTAAAAGATTATGAAGGGTATAGTTACCAAGAGATTGGAGAGATCATGCACTTATCTGAGAGTCAAGTAAAAGTATATTTACATAGGGCTAGATTGATTTTAAAAACTAAATTATCCGCTTACGCACCAACAGCCTCTTAATGCAACTGAACGAATCTACATATGAAACCATTTTCTTGTTGTACATCGACAAAGAGTTAAGCCCAAAAGAAAGCTTGGAGGTTGAGGCGTTTATTGCGGATAACCCAAGCTATGCTTTAGAAATGGAGGCCTTACAAGCAACCGTACTTAGTTCAGTTAACATACAATATCCATTTAAGGAAAATTTAAAACAACAAGGTTGGAATGCAACATATTCAACTATTATAAAAGAAGATTTGCAGGCGATTCCAGGATTATCTACTTCATTTAAAAATGCTTTGAAAAAAGAAGTCGCTACAGAAGGTATTATTGTAAAGCCATTTGGATTCAATCAACAAAAATTCACTTTCGCTGCCATTGCTGCTTGTTTGATGGTTTTCTTGGGATACAAGCAATTGACAAAAACACCTGTATCTAATTCAATTGCAGTAAATACAACCACCTTAGTAGTTCCTAATACAAATTCAACTAAAACCTCTGATGAAATTGCACTAAGCAATGCATCCCCAAAAATATTTGCAAAAGCCGAAACGCTTGCAAAAACAAATCAACAAGTAATAACGAAATTGCAGTTAAGTAATTCTAGTAAAACTCAAGGCATCCATCTACTTCAAAAAGAATCTATTGCGATGGCTGAAACAGCTCCCACCAATAACAGCATAAATCAAACTGTGATTACGAAACTGCCAAGCAATTACAACAACCCAATAACCATCAATGCTATTCCTCTTCCAATCAGTTCAGCTAATATAGATGCGGAACCAACAGAAGTCGAAAAAATATTAACAAGTTATGAAATCATCGATACAGAAGACCCAGACAGAACTATTTTTATTGCTAATTTCGAAATTGACGGCAATAAATTAAGAGGACTTAAAAGAAAAGTAACCAGCTTATTCAAAAACAATAAATCGGAACGTAATAAATAAACAAATAATTAAAGCAACTCAATATGATACAAAAATCTCTTTTTACTTTTTTATTATTAGGCATAGGCTTCATCGCTCAAGCGCAAACCATCACCGCATTAATCAATACAAAAAAAGACGCCATTAAAATTAGTTTGGATAATTTTAAGTTGAGTATAGATACCATTCGAACAGGCAGCGACACAGTTTTAACTGATTCTGATACCTTAAAAATTGGGAGCATCCTTATTGTGAATAAAAAAGAAGCAGAAGCCCCTAATTTCAAAACAATCATAAAAATTGGCGACGCATCCTATGGCAGACCTAAAGATGGTGATTATGGATGGATAAAAGGAGATTTCAAAAAAACTAGAATCGAAATTAATAACACTCCTAAAAAACTAAAAAATACCGAAACCAATTGGTGGATTTTCGATCTTGGTTTTGCCAATTTTGTAGATAAGAGTCCAACGCTATACTGGCTTGCAGCAAATCCAAATGCTTTACCTTATGGACCGGTGATGTCTCCTGAAAATTTTAGCTTAATCAATAAAAAATCAACCAATATAAATGTATGGGTAGTGACACAAAAAATAAATATATACCAACATAAACTTAATTTAAAATATGGATTGGGTCTAGAAATGTTCAATTTTAGGTTTGATAAACCCATCAGCTTTAGAGAAGATATTACAAACAATGTAAAATATGATGTGGTCTCTTTTACAAAAAATAAATTATTGGTTAGATATTTAACTGTCCCAGTACAAATCAACTTTTCGCCCAACCCTACCAATAGAAAAGCTTTTTATGCAAGTATCGGTATGAGTGCAGGCTATTTATGGAATGCCAAAAACAAACAAATTAGTGGAGAGCGTGGTAAAGAAAAGTTTCGTGGCAACTTTAATTTAAATGATTGGCGTTTCGCCACCATTGGTGAACTTGGCTTAGGTGCTCTGCGTCTTTATGGTTCGTTTTCGAACAGTAATTTATTCAATAATAATCAAAGTTTTATAGACATGCAGCCTTTTGCAGTAGGATTGAGGTTTAGTAAATTTTAAAATAAACTTACAAAGCTTTAAAATAAAAAATGCCCCAATTTCTTGGGGCATTTTTTATAATCATCAATTATTTATTTATACCAATTGCTTTGCTCCAAAATAGGGTACCAACACTTCGGGTAGGTTTATGCCATTTTTAGTTTGATAGTTCTCTACTATCGCTGCATAAATTCTTGGCAAAGCCAATGAGCTACCATTCAATGAATGCGCGAATTGCGTCTTCCCTTCCTGGTCTTTGAATCGGCACTTCATTCTGTAAGTTTGGTAATTGTTGAAATTAGACACACTACTTACTTCCAACCATTTTTCTTGTGCTGCACTATACACTTCAAAATCATAGGTAATAGCAGCAGCAAAGCCCATATCACCACCGCATAATCTTAGAATACGATATTGCAATCCTAAACTGATTAATAAATTTTCGACATGCGCCACCATCTCATTCAATGTCTCATCACTTTTATCTGGATGCACAATTTGAATGATCTCTACTTTTTCAAATTGATGTACTCTATTCAATCCTCTCACTTCTTTACCAAAACTTCCTGCCTCTCTTCTGAAACAAGGAGAATAAGCCGTCATCTTAATTGGCAAATCTGTATCCTTTAAAATTGTGTCCCTATATACATTGGTAACAGGTACTTCGGCAGTTGGGATTAAATAAAAATCGTCTTCGGTCGCGTGGTACATCTGACCTTCTTTGTCTGGCAACTGTCCTGTAGCAAATGCAGAAGCTGCATTCACCATATAAGGAGGAATGTATTCTGTATACCCTGCTGCAGTATTAAAATCTAAAAAGTATTGCGTGAGTGCTCTTTGAAATTTAGCGCCCTTGCCTATGTATAAAGGGAAACCGCTTCCTGTAATTTTAGCACCAGTTTCAAAGTCTACTAAATTGTATTTTTTAATCAAGTCCCAATGCGCCATTGCACCTGCTGGTAAAACCGGGGTGGTACCCGCTTCTTTCACCACTTCATTCTCTTCGGGTGTTTTTCCTTTTGGTACTAAAGCATGCGGTAGATTAGGTAATTGCACCACTAAATTTTGAAGCTGTTGTTCTACCTCTGTCATCTCTATTTTCAAAGGATCTAATGCCAATTTCCAAGCGCCTACATTTTGCTTCATCGCTTCTGCCTGTTCTTTCTCACCCTTCGCCATATGGTTGCCAATCTCTTTAGAAGCTGCATTCACTTTAGACTGTAATTCATCAAAACTAGCTTGCAAACGCTTTCTTTGGTCATCCACAGCTATCACCTGGTCTACTAGATCAAGATTTGAAAAATGCTTAATGGCAAGTTTATCCTTCGCTAATTGGGTATGTTGTCTTAAATAGGTCACCTGTAACATATCGAGAAATTTGAGCAAAGATAATCAAACCATCCTACCAAGTACAGATATCCCCTACCTTTGCAACATAAATTGAACAAATCTATGGCAACTATAGGGGACGATTTCCAAACCAGGTGGTGGGATTTAGAACGAAAATTGATGGACAAATTTGGTAAAAAGCCAGATCTAGAGTCGATTTTGTTTTTGATAGGCCTACAAGAAACTGGTTTTATCCAAGAAAAAATTAGCAAAGAACAAAAGCAGGACTTGATGCATGTGGCTATTTGTAGCATTTTAATGTCAAGTGGTTTCTATGTGATTGAAGGCAAGGATGGCGATGGTTGGCCCCATTTTAAACAACTCAAAAACCTGCCTGTGATGGACTTGATAGAACAGGAAGTTTTCCTAAAAGACCATGTTTTACTTTATTTTGATAACAATCAGTTCTAGTCCATTGGTTTTTTACCAATTTTTATGAATATTTGCACTAATAAAAAAATAACCTATGCAATTCCCAGCAGACTTACGTTACACAAAAGATCATGAGTGGATTAAATTAGAAGGCAATACCGCTACAATTGGTATCACAGACTTTGCGCAAGGCGAGTTGGGAGATATTGTATACATAGACATCAATACTGTTGGAACTACTTTAGCTGCAGAAGCCGTATTTGGTACTGTAGAAGCGGTGAAGACAGTAAGTGATTTATTTTTACCTATCGCTGGCACAGTCTTAGAGGTGAACCCAGCTTTATCAGCGCAACCAGAATTGGTGAATACCGATGCTTATGGAGATGGTTGGATGATTAAGATGACAGTAAGCAATCCGGCAGATGTGGATGCCTTGCTTACGAGCGAAGCGTATGCGCAGTTGGTACACTAAACCAACCTTTATGAAATACCTTATTTGGGTGATTGCAGAAATAGCACTCGTATTTGTATTGCTAAGCCTTCCTGGCAGCAGCTTTACAGATCGAACTGGATGGTTGTATCTTTTACCAATTGATAAAATAGTGCATGTGATTTTATTTGGCTCATTGGCATTGTCCTTCTATTGTTTTTTTGATCACACCAGCATACAAGCCCTCAAGTCGGTCCGAGTTCAAGCCTGGGCTATGATTTTCTGTATTGTTTATGGCATTGCGATGGAGTACTACCAAAAATGGTATGTGCCAAGCAGAGGATTCGAAGTAAAAGATATGATTGCAGATGCAGCCGGGGTATTATTTGCATTGCCCCTATATCAATTATGGAAAAAAAGACAATAATTTGTACTTTTAACTGAAACCTAATACCAATGCAACAATGGGGATAGAACAAGATATACAACAACCTAATTTCAGAAATGAGTTTCAGAAAATGGGCATCAATCTCCTTTTCACAGCAAATTGGTTGAATGAACAAATTGGTAAAATGCTTTCCGAAGAAGGTGTTACACAACAACAATACAATATCCTACGCATCTTAAGAGGCAGCGCTACACCATTGAGCACCCTTAAAATAAGAGAGCGCATGTTGGATAAAATGAGCGACACAAGTAGAATCGTTGATAGATTGATTGCAAAAGAATTGGTCGTAAAAAATACCTGCGAAAAAGATAAAAGATTGGTAGATATCACCCTCTCTCCTAAAGGAATTAATTTGGTAGACCAATTGGATCAGTACAATGAGCGCATTGATGCATTATTAAAAGGGATCAATGAATCTGAAGCACAAATGATGAATCAGATCCTCGATAAAATCAGAGTCGATCCAAAAGAAATTTAGCATCAATTTTAGTTATGAAGAAAATTTTATTTTCACTTTTATTAACCATTCCGTTTTCAGTTTTTGCACAACCTAGTTTATCAGATAAAAATGTATTTGAATTCAGAGCAGTATGGGTTGCCACCGTCGTCAATATTGACTGGCCAAGTAAACCAGGATTGAGTAGTCAAGTTCAGAAAGATGAGTTTGAAGC
Source organism: Chitinophaga pinensis (assembly GCA_945865295.1). Taxonomy (GTDB): domain Bacteria; phylum Bacteroidota; class Bacteroidia; order Chitinophagales; family Chitinophagaceae; genus Sediminibacterium; species Sediminibacterium pinensis_A. The sequence goes on from CAMBDE010000020.1 coordinate 8,146, forward strand.
ATTGTTGGATATGCATCAGAAAAATGGGATGAACGCCATCATCATGCAAGTAAGACCATCAGGAGACGCTATGTATCCATCCACCTTAGAGCCATGGAGTGAATATTTAATGGGGAAACAAGGTGAAGCCCCAAGTCCATATTATGATCCTTTGAGTTTTATGATTGAAGCCACACACCAACGTGGAATGGAGTTTCATGCTTGGATCAATCCTTATAGAGCCGTATTTGATGTCAATAAATCTAGTATTGCCAATACGCATTTATCTAAAGTCCACCCAGAATGGTTTTTAACTTACGGTGATAAAAAATATTTTAATCCTGGTCTGAGAGAAGTATGGCAACATACCAATAAAGTGGTGGGTGATTTAGTAGCACGTTATGATATTGATGCAGTGCATATGGATGATTATTTTTATCCATATAAAATTGTAGGAAAGGAATTTCCTGACGAAGCAACTTTTCAAAAAAACGCAAGAGGCTTAAGCAAGGATGATTGGAGAAGAAGCAACTGTGATACCATTGTAAAACAATTGTCTGCCACCATTCATCAAGTCAAGCCAGGGGTGCAATTTGGTATTAGCCCATTTGGTGTTTGGAGAAACCAATCTACAGACCCAAGAGGTAGTAAAACAAAAGCAACAACCAACTACGACGACTTGTATGCAGATATTTTATTGTGGCTAGAGAAAGACTGGATTGATTATGTCACACCACAATTGTATTGGGAGCAGGGCCATGCTTTGGCGGACTACAATGAATTGATTGAGTGGTGGAATCGTAATAGCTATGGTAAGAATTTTTACGTGGGCCATGGTATTTACAGAGCAGGTAGTAATGCTGCATGGAAGTCTCCAAATGAGATTCCAAATCAAATTAAAAAAATGAGGTCCTTAAAAAACACCCATGGTAGTGCCTATTTTAGCAGCGCTAGCTTTAAAACCAATGCCAACGGATGGAATGATAGCTTACAAAATAACTATTACCATAACCCTGCTTTGATTGCACCCATTGAATGGCTGGTACAAAATAAAATGACAAGCCCAAAACTTGTGAAGCAGCAAGATAATAGTTATAGCATTTTAGATACCAATCCAGCTTCAAATTTGAAACAGTTTGCGTTGATTCAAAAAAGTAAAACAGGGTATCGTGTGGTAGCAATCATACCAAAAGAGACAAAGTCACTTAATTTAAATACAATAGGTGTAACGCTATCCTCATCTGAACCAGTTTGGATTGTGGCAGTAGGAAAACAAAATCAATTAAGTAAGTACCAATTAATCAATGAATGATTTGATGCAGCATTGATGTATTAATCGTAGGTACGTTTTAACGGAAGGTTCTCATTGGCCTTAATAATTAAAGGAACATGCTCCACAACAGTCATATCATTGTCCAACCCAAAGGCTTTCTGATCGCTTTGTGACAATTGCTTGATATTAAAGTATAAATCCATAATAAAGTCCTCTTTGAAGGAGAGTTCATTTTCAATGGAGAAGAAGCTTTCAATAATCACATAGGTGATGTCTGCATGGAAATCTTTTTGTTTTAAAGATTCATACCTACTATAAATACCCAATTCTTGGCACTCATTCAATTCCTGCATCACTTTCTTGAACAAGACATTCACACGCGGCTGAATACGGAAACCTAATTTAAAATCAATACGCATGACTTTATCATCAATTAATTCACGAATACTGTAAGACATACCATATGGAGAATCCGTGCGATCAATATGAATGAACCAATAAATATCAGCACGCTTTGGTTTTCTATTTAATATAGAGTCAATGATACGATGTTCAATCTCTCTGTGATTATTCGCCTTGGTTAAGTACACCAAGTGGGTCGCATATTTTGGTAATTCTTTGTCTGCACTCAAGGTAGATAGTTGCTCTAAATAAGTACCTAGCTTCACGAAATCCAAATATCGATTCGCAATTTTTCTTGCACGATGCCAAATCAACATCACAAAAATGATACTAAATGAAAAGCCTAAAGTGATATAAGCATGTTTAATTTTAATCACATTTGCTAAAAAGAAGGAGATCTCAACAGTACTAAAAATTAAAATTACAAAAGCGACAAGCGGTTGGCTCCACCTCATAACATTCAATAAATAAAAATTTATCAAAACCGTAGTCATCATCATCGTTAAGATAACCGAAAAGCCATAAGCGTTTAGCATACTTTCACTATCTCTAAAAAAGAATAGCATCGAAATACATCCAAACCATAATAATAAATTAAAACTTGGAATATAAATTTGTCCTTTTTGATCTGTCGGAAATTTTACAGTCACCCTTGGCCAAAAATTCATACTAATGGCTTCATTAATTAACGCAAAAGAGCCACTAATTAAAGCCTGGCTTGCAATAATGGTTGCAAAAGTGGCAATACCAATACCAATTAATAAAAACCAATGCGGCATTAATTCATAGAAAGGATTCATTTCTCCAATGGTCTGACCCATATGTTGCATTAGCCACACGCCCTGACCCATATAACTAAATACCAATGCGATCTTTACAAAAATCCAACTTACTTGAATATTGATACGCCCACAATGTCCTAAATCGCTATATAAAGCCTCAGCTCCAGTAGTACATAAAAACACAGCACCTAATAACCAAAAACCTTTCGGATAATTTGCAAGTAAATCATATGCATAATAAGGATTCAATGATTTTAAAATGGCTGCATTTTCCAACACAGGAATAAGACCAAGAATCAAAATCATGGAAAACCATACCAACATAATTGGGCCAAATGCAAAACCTACAATTTTGGTACCAAATCTTTGAAAGAAAAACAAAAGAGAGATGATGACAAATACAATGCCTACCGTCAAATTATTGCCAGGTACAAAAATAGTTTCGAGCCCTTTTACATCTTTTAAAGCTTCGACAGCAGATGACACAGAAAGCGGTGGTGTGATCATGCCCTCTGCTAATAATAATGCTGCTCCAAAAATGGCAGGAATATAAATCCATTTTACATATCGACGTATTAACGCAAATAAGGAAAATATTCCACCTTCTCCCCTATTATCAGCACGAAGTGTTAGCAATACATATTTAAAAGTAGTCTGTAATGTTAAAGTCCAAAAAACACAAGAAATAGCACCATATACTAACTGCTCAGTAATGATTTTATTATGCACTATGGTTTTAAATACATACAATGGAGAAGTTCCAATATCGCCGTAAATAATTCCTATAGTAACTATTAAACCTGCCACTGAGAGTTTGTGGGCTTGCCCTGAATTTTGTACCATGGATAAATAATCTAGACACCAAAGTTGATACATTTTCAGTTCTAAAATCAAGAAAAGGAAACTATTTTTAATAAATTATTAAAATAGGTAATTAAATAGTTATTCAAAGCAAAACCTAGGGCTTGTAAGCACCCCACTTATCCTCCACCGCTTTAAAACGGAAATCAAAAATTTCCTGCAGCTGTTTTTTGACAAAAAGCACTTGGGCAATGTCCCCCAAGAAGCCCATTGGGATTTTGTAATGGACAATATCATCCATTTTCACCCCGCCTGGAACTGCTTTGAAATGGTGTTGGTGGTGCCACATGGTATAAGGACCAAATCGCTGCTCGTCTACAAAATAAGCACCTTCCTGTACATGGGTAATTTCTGTCATCCAATACAAAGGGATGTCTAACACAGGTTTAACCGTGTATTCAATGATCTGTCCGGGATACATTTTCTCACCATGAAATTGACTGATGATATTGAAACCCATCTTCGCAGGAGTGATTTTAGCCAAATTAGATGGACTACTAAAGAAATCCCATGCTTCTGTTAAAGAAATAGGGATGAATTGCTCGGTGTGGATGGTGTAAACTTTAGACATACCTGATTAACAATGCTTTTGGCATTTTGTTGTATAAAATCGCCACAAAGCCATTAATTTTAACCCATGATTAGTAAAGCAGATCAGCAGCTGGCCTTTGAAAAGGTATACCAAGGATTAAACCAGGAACAAAAAAAGGCAGTCGACACCATTGAGGGACCAGTCATGGTCATTGCTGGACCGGGCACAGGTAAAACTCAGATTCTGGGCGCAAGGATAGGCAAAATTTTATTGGAGACAGATACCGCACCAGAAAATATTTTATGTCTTACTTATACAGATGCTGGCGCAATCGCAATGCGCAAAAGGTTGATGGATTTTATTGGAACTGCTGCTTACAAAGTCACCATTGCGACCTTCCACTCTTTTTGCAATGATATCATTCAAGATAATTTATCCCTTTTTGAAAAACCAAGTTTGGACCCGATATCCGAATTAGAAAAAATTGCCTTACTCAAAGAACTCATAGACCAATTTGATAAAACCAATCCCTTAAAGCGATTCAAGGGAGATGTCTATTATGAAATGAACAACTTAATGAAGTTGTTTAGCGCCATGAAAAAGGAAGGATGGAATGTCACTTATTTAACAACACAGATAGATGAATACATAAAGGACATTCCATTTAGAGATGAGTTTGTGTACAAAAAAAAATACAAACAGTTTGAAGCGGGCGATCTTAAACAGGGGCTGGTAGACGATGCCATTGAAAAGATGGGTAAACTAAAAGCTGCTGTGGCTGCTTTTGACCAGTACCAAGGGCTCATGAAAAAACATGGACGTTATGATTTTGATGATATGATCAATTGGGTGATTGGCGCATTTAAAGAAAATAAAAATCTATTAGCACAGTACCAAGAACGTTATTTGTATATTTTAGTAGACGAATTCCAAGACACCAGTGGCACACAGAACGAGCTCGTGCAATTGCTAACAAACTATTGGGAACAACCTAATTTATTTGTGGTAGGTGATGATGACCAAAGTATTTTTAGATTCCAAGGTGCCAATGTCGAAAACATGTTGCACTTTCAAACCCAATTCAAGGATGATATTGTCAATATAGTTTTAGAGCAGAATTACCGATCCACTCAGCCTATCTTAGATGCGTCCACACAAGTAATCAATCAAAATCAGGAAAGGTTGATCAATAAAATTGGTGGCTTATCAAAAAATTTAATTGCATCCCTCCCCGAGAATCAAGCAATTGATATTGCACCAGCGATCTTGCAATACAATGATCCACAAGAAGAGATGATGGATATCACAGAAAAAATTGCGCAGCTAATAGAGACTGGGACGGCACCAAAAGAGATTGCAGTATTGTATAAAGAACATAAATACGGAACCGAAATCGCGCATTTTTTACAGCAAAAAAATATTCCTATTTATAGCAGACGAACTGCCAACCTTTTTGACCAAATACTCATACAGCAAATTTTAAAAATACTAGACTACTTAGACTGTGAGTGGGATCAGCCTAATGAAGGCGCTAATTTATTATTTGAAATACTGCATTTTAAATGGTGGCAGATATCCCCAATTACTATTGCTACACTTACAGTTGAAGCCAATCAATTAAAATACAACCATAAAGAAAATAGTTTTAGAAAAGTATTAATTGATAAAACACAAGAGGTACAAACTGATTTATTTTCAAAAGGCGGATTAGAGCAGGTTGCTAAAGCAGTTAAAGTGTTGGAAGACTTAATTGGACAAATTCCTAATGTCACATTGGTGAACTTGATTGAACAGATTTTACAAAAAACAGGCATTATACAAGCTGTTTTAAATAGCGCCGATAAAGCGGCGGAATTGGATATGGTGACTTCCTTCTTTGATTTCATTAAAGAGGAAACACATCGTAAACCTAGTTTAGATCTCAAGACCTTGGTAGACATTTTTAGGTTGATGAAACGCGAAGACATCCGCCTACCATTACCAATCACTTTAGGTTCCGATGCTGGAGTGAATTTATTAACCACGCATAGTAGTAAGGGGCTTGAATTCACCCATGTGTTTTTAGCAGGGACCAATGCAGCATATTGGGAGAAAAAAAGAACCACTGCTGCTGCAGGGTATAGCCTGCCAGATACTGTATTGAGTAGTTTAGAAAGAGCGGATGATAAAGAAGAATTAAGAAGACTTTTTTATGTGGCCATCACAAGAGCAAAAAAACATTTGACTATTTCTTATAGTAAGTATAAAGCGGATGGGAAGGAACTTGAGCCAAGTCAATTTTTAATTGAACTCGTGCAAGGCAATGATGGCATGATAGCAGCGCAACAAATAGATGCATCTATCAAACAACAATATAAATTGCTCCGTTTAGAAACAACAGTTAAACCTGAGATTACGCAATTAGAAGCAGATTTTATCCAACCAAAATTGGATAAATTTTCGATGAATGTCACCGCATTGAACAATTACTTAAAATGCCCTTTGCGTTTTTATTACAATAGTTTAATTCGGGTACCTTCTGGGAAATCAGAAGCCACTACTTTTGGTTCTGCCATCCATGATGCACTCAATAAACTATTTGAGAAAATGCAAAAAGCAGGAAACGTATTTCCTGATAAACAAACCCTTGTGGAAGATTTTGAATTTTACATGAAAAGGCATCGTGAGGCATTTACACAACAAGAATTTAAAGACCGAGTAGATCTTGGTGGCACTGTCTTAGTCAACTATTATGATTTTTATGTGCAGCAATGGAATAAAATTGTCGCAACAGAATATAGGGTCACCAATGTAGTCGTCAATGATATTCCATTGAAAGGCGCAATTGACAAAATTGAATTCAATGGTAAAGAAGTGGTAGTGATTGACTACAAGACTGGTAATATTGACAACGCAAGAGAACAATTAAAGGGACCGAATGAAAAAAATCCAAATGGTGGTGATTATTGGAGACAGGCTGTTTTTTATAAAATACTTTTAAGGTTCCATCCTAAAAATTGGCAGGTCACCAGTGCAGAATTTGATTTTGTAGAACCCAACAAGAAAAAAGCTTTTGAAAAGATTGCCATCGCCATTACAGAAGCAGACATCACCACAGTCCAACAGCAAATAAAAATGGTCTGGGGAAAAATCCAACAAAAAGATTTTTATACCGGCTGTGGCAAGGAAGATTGTCATTGGTGCAATTTTGTAAAAAACAATGAACTAGCCGTTGCATTACATGAGTTAGAGGAGGAAATTTAACTAAGTTTGCAAAGTATGATCCGATCAAAATTAATTCCAACAATCCTACAATGTTGTTTGACTGCAATCGCAATCATTCAAATGGGAGCCTGTGCCAATATTGTACCCCCTTCTGGAGGGCCAAGAGACAGCATCCCTCCATATGCAGTGTATGCCAAACCAAAGGACTCCAGTACCAACATTGCCCCTAAGGAAATCCTAATCAGTTTTAACGAATACATTACCACCAATGCATTGCAAGAACAATTGATTGTATCTCCTAGCATTAAAAACAATCCATTGGTAGATCAAAGATTAAACATGGTACGTATTCGTTTATCAGATAGTTTAAATGCAAACACCACCTATAGTTTACAATTTGGCAATGCTTTAAGAGATGTGAACGAAGGCAATATTGTACAAAATTATACTTATGTATTTAGCACAGGTGATCGAATAGATACTGGCAGGCTATATGGCAAAGTTCAAATTGCCGAAACCGGCATGGTGGATAGTACTTTAATTGCTGTCTTGCATCCTATCGAAAATGATTCTGCCATCTATAAAGACAAACCAACCTACTATACAAGAATCAATGGAAAAGGCGTTTTTGAATTTAAATATTTACCTGCTACAAATTTTAATATCTACATTCTTCCAAATGATTACAACAAAAGATATGATGATTCAACAAAATTATTTGCTTTTCTAAATATTCCTGTACACCCAGCGAAAACGAAGGATAGCATTCAGTTGTATGCTTTTGAAGCTAGTCCAAAAAAAGAAAAAAAAGCATTAAGTACAGTGGGTGCAAAAAACGCAAAAAAACAATCCCCAGTTTTAAAATACAATAGCAATTTAGAAGGTAAAGAAAAAGATATATTAAGTCCATTGACTTTGAATTTTGAAACACCCATTCGCCTAAATGATAGCTTCACAATGCGCATCACCGATACCAATTTAGTAAAACAAGAGGGCATAACAGTATTGGTCAATGCACAAAACAAAAAACAAGTAGATATTGATTTTCCATGGGAAGCCAACACAGATTACAAATTGGTCTTGCCACAAAAATCCACCATGGATAGTCTTTCCAATTTTTTAGTGAAGGCAGATACAATCCGATTTAAAACCAAGCCAGCATCAAGTTATGGTTCTGCCATTTTAAGAATCAATGGCTTTCAAGAATTTGAACATCCTGTTTTATTGTTGATACAGGACCAAAAAGTCAAATTTAGTTACCCTATTACGCAGAACTTATTGCGCATTGATTTATTGCCACCTGGAGATTACCAATTAAAATTATTGTCTGACGCCAATCAAAATGGGCGCTGGGATACGGGCAAATTCATGGGTAAAAAACTGCAGCCAGAATTGGTACGCAACCTGAAACTAATTTTAAATATCAAGTCTAATTGGGATAATGAAATGAACCTCATTTTAAAACCCTAATTTTGTTTTTTACAATTGTATGCAACTACCCTCTTCCCTACTTGAAAACGCTGTAGCAGAATTTTCCAAACTTCCGGGTATTGGTAAAAAAACTGCATTGCGCTTAGTATTACATTTGTTGAAACAAGATGCCTCCAGCACCAACCAATTTAGTGAGGCATTGGTTAGAATGCGCAAGGAGATTCAATTTTGTAAAAACTGTTTCAATATCAGTGATGGCCCTATCTGTTCTATCTGCTCCAACACATCCAGGTCCAAAGAAACCATTTGTGTGGTAGAGAATATTAGAGACGTGATTGCGATTGAAAATACCAGTCAATACCATGGCACATACCATGTATTAGGCGGTATTATTTCTCCTTTAGATGGTATTGGCCCAGAACAATTAACCATTGAACCTTTGATGGAGCGCATTCAAAAAAATGCTGTTACAGAATTGATTTTTGCTTTAAATCCAACCATTCAAGGCGATACCACCATCTATTATATTCAAAAGAAAATGACAGGCAATGACTGCAAAGTCACAACCATTGCAAGAGGTATTGCATTTGGGGGTGAATTAGAATATGCCGACGAAATGACCTTGGGCAAGAGTATCTCCAACCGCCAACCCATCCAACAATACATCAAGTAAATTGTTATTAGTTTGTCCAGTTGATTGAAAATAACTAATTTTAATGTTTAAACATTGATTTATGAACCTAAGATTGATCACCCTATTGGTAGCTTGTTTTGCTTTTGTACAAGTAGAAGCACAGAAAGTATATAGTACAAAAGCTGCGACTGTAAGATTCATTGCGGTAGATGATAAAGACATTGACGCCACCAATACAAAAGCGGTGAGTCGTCTAGAAGCCAATGGCAAATTGAGTTTTATCATGCTCATGAAAGATTTTAGTTTTGAAATGGATTTGATGCAAAAGCATTTTAATGATGAATATGTAGAGTCAGATAAATTTCCTCGAGGATTTTTCAATGGTCAAATTACCAATATCAAGTCTGTCAATTTTGCTAAGGACGGTACCTACCCAATCATCGTTAAAGGCAATATGCAAGTGCATGGTGTCAACAAAGCCGTGGAGACTAAGGGCGTGATTGTCATAACAAAAGGGCTGCCTAAAGCGACTGCCAAGTTTACAGTAAGCTTAAAAGATTTTGGCATAGGTGGCGTGTTAATTGAGATGGTAGCCGATCAAGTGGATATTGAAGTAGTGGCTATTTATCAATAGGCAATATCTATAAGCGTTTTTTTGGCCATCAATTACATCTGCCCTATCTTCGCACCGCAACAGCAGGAGGATTTGTTTATTGTTCACCCTGCCATCCGAAAGGAGAAAAGAACTAATAAACGGTACACTTATCGCCCCCCTACTTCTTTTCCTATTGGATGCTGCATAAAATTTAATGTAGTATTATGTCAATTAAAGAAGCTTTACAAGAACGAATTTTAGTGATAGATGGTGCCATGGGTACGATGATTCAGCGTCATAAATTAACGGAAGAAGATTATCGTGGAACAAGATTTGCCAATTGGCATTCCGATGTAAAAGGCAATAATGACCTTTTATGTATCACTCAACCAGCCATCGTTACTGGTATCCATTTACAATATTTAGAAGCAGGTGCGGACATTATTGAAACCAATACCTTCAGTAGTACCTCTATTGCCATGGCGGATTATGATATGCAAGAACTAGCATATGAATTGAATGTAGCTGCAGCAAAATGTGTACGAGATGCCATTCAACAATACAAAGAAAAACATCCCAATAGCACCGAAAAATATATTGCAGGAGCGATTGGTCCTTTGAATAAAACATTAAGTCTTTCCCCCGACGTGAACAATCCAGGTTTCCGCGCAGTCACTTTTGATGAAGTGGTGGTGGCGTATACAGAACAGATTCGCGGATTAGTAGATGGTGGCGTGGATCTTATTTTAGTTGAAACCATTTTTGATACACTTAATGCCAAGGCAGCCATTTTTGCAATCAAAGAATATTTCAGAAAAATAGGAAAACCAGAATTACCGATTATGATTAGCGGTACCATTACAGATGCATCTGGTAGAACTTTAAGTGGACAGACTTTAGAAGCATTTTATACTTCTGTGGCGCATGCAAAACCACTGAGTGTTGGATTGAATTGTGCATTAGGTGCACAAGAAATGCGTGCACATATCGAAGAGCTTTCTCAAATAGCCACCTGTTATACATCGGCCTATCCCAATGCAGGCTTACCGAATGCGATGGGTGAGTACGATGAGCAGCCGCATGAAACAGCTCATTTTATCGAAGAATGGGCCAACAATAAATTCGTAAATATTGTAGGCGGATGTTGTGGGACTACCCCAGATCATATTAAGCATATAGCGGATAATGTACGCAGCATTCAACCAAGAAAATTACCTATTGTAGACAAAACGATTTAAGATTATGAGCGATCAAATAATACATATAAAGCCTTATTTAAGATTAGCAGGATTAGAACCTTTAGTGATTCGTCCTGAAACAAATTTTGTCAATGTTGGAGAAAGAACCAATGTGACTGGATCTAAGAAATTTGCAAGACTGATTAAGGAAAATAAATACGAAGAAGCATTGTCTGTCGCCCGTCAACAAGCAGAAAGTGGCGCGCAGATCATTGATATCAATATGGATGATGCCTTACTTGAAGGCGTGAAAGCCATGACCACTTTTTTGAATTTATTGCAGAGCGAACCAGATATTGCAAAAATTCCCATCATGATTGATAGCTCAAAATTTGAGATCATCGAAGCGGGATTAAAATGTGTGCAAGGAAAATGTATTGTGAACTCTATTTCTATGAAAGAGGGAGAAGCTAAGTTCATAGAACAAGCCCATATCTGCAAAGCCTATGGCGCTGCAGTGATTGTGATGGCATTTGATGAAGTAGGACAAGCCGATACCAAAGCAAGAAAAGTGGAGATTTGCGCGCGTGCCTATAAAATTTTAGTAGAACAAATTGGGTTCGATCCAGAAGATATTATTTTTGATCCAAATATTTTTGCGATTGCAACAGGTATCGAAGAACATAATAATTATGCAGTAGATTTTATAGAAGGGACAAGAGAAATTAAAGCATTAATGCCCTTAGCAAAAGTGAGTGGTGGTGTATCGAATGTGTCATTTTCATTCAGAGGCAACGATGCAGTAAGAGAAGCCATCCATGCCGTGTTTTTATACCATGCAGTGCAAGCAGGTATGGATATGGGTATAGTGAATGCAGGTCAATTAATTGTATTTGATGAAATCGAGCCTGAATTAAAAAAGCTATGCGAAGATGTGGTCCTGAATCAAAACAACGACGATAACCAAGCGACCGAAGCATTGATTCAATATGCAGATGCATTGAAGGCCAAAGGCGAAGACGCAGGACAAGTCGCAGAAGCCAATAGCAAAAAATTGGCTTGGAGATCGGGCACGGTAGAAGAAAGATTAGCGCATTCATTGATCAATGGTATTACCGATTTCATTGAAGCAGATACAGAAGAAGCAAGATTACAATATAGTGCCCCATTAGAAGTGATTGAAGGGCCATTGATGGCGGGTATGAATCAAGTGGGTGATTTGTTTGGTGCAGGTAAAATGTTTTTACCGCAAGTGGTGAAAAGTGCAAGGGTGATGAAAAAAAGTGTAGCTGTCTTGACCCCTTTTATTGAAGCCGAAAAAGAAAGATTAAAAAATGCATCCGCCAATCCAAATGGTCAAACAAAAGGACCTGCTAAAATTTTACTAGCCACGGTAAAAGGAGATGTGCACGATATTGGAAAAAATATTGTAGGTGTGGTACTGGGATGTAATGGCTATGAAATTATTGATATTGGGGTGATGGTACCTGCAGATAAAATTCTTGCAGAAGCAGAAAAACACCAAGTAGATATCATAGGTTTAAGTGGATTGATTACGCCTTCACTTGACGAGATGGTCTACATTGCCAAAGAAATGAAACGCCGTGGCATGACCATTCCATTGATGATTGGAGGAGCGACTACTTCTAGAATGCACACTGCGGTTAAAATTGCACCAGAATACAATGATGGTGTCGTTCATGTATTAGATGCATCAAGAAGTGTAACTGTTGCAGGATCTTTATTGAATAAAGAAACAAAAAAACCTTTCCTAGCCGAATTGGAGCAAGCATACACCCAATTAAAAACAGACTTTGACAATAAAAAAACTGTAAAACAAAGCCTTTCTTATGCAAGCGCATTGGAAAATAAAGTTGCGATTGATTGGAGCGGATTCAATGCAACTGCCCCAAGTTTTACAGGTAATAAAGCCATTGAAATCACAGATCTTTCGGTGCTAGTGGATTATATAGATTGGAAACCATTCTTTATTGCATGGGAATTGCATGGTAATTACCCAGCCATCTTAACAGATGAAGTCGTTGGTGAAGTAGCTACTAAACTCTATCAAGACGCACAGGCCTTATTAAAAAAGATCATTGAAGAAAATTGGTTAACAGCAAAAGGAGCAGTTGGATTTTGGCCAGCAACATCTGCTGGTGATGATGTGATGGTTACAGACGGTTCAAATCAAGTTGACTTACATTTTTTGAGACAACAAGCAAAAAAAGCAGCAGGGCAACCGAATTTCTCCTTAGCAGATTTTATTTGTCCTGCTACCGAAAATAAAGCAGATTATATTGGTGCATTCGCGGTGACCATTCATGGTATCGAAAAACATATCAAAGCATTTGAGGATAATTTAGACGATTATAATAAAATTATCTTGCAAGCCTTAGCAGATCGTTTTGCAGAAGCATTTGCGGAATACTTGCATGTCAAAACAAGAAAAGAATATTGGGGTTATGCCAAAGACGAGCAACTAAATAACGAGGCATTGATCCAAGAAAATTATGTTGGCATTCGTCCAGCACCAGGCTATCCTGCTTGTCCAGACCATACCGAAAAATATCGCTTATTTGATTTATTGAATGCAGCAGAACATACTGGTATTAGCTTAACAGAAAGTTTAGCTATGTATCCAGCATCAAGTGTTTGTGGCTGGTATTTTGCACACCCACAAAGTCAATATTTTGGATTAGGAAAAATTCAGCAAGACCAAGTGGTCGATTATGCGAAAAGAAAAAATCAATCTTTAGAGTATATCACCAAGTGGTTGCAACCTGTGATTGATTAATCTTTTTGTCAGGTATATACTTATTAAATATGTAGTTAGAATAAAATAAGTATTAAACGGCTAAATCAACTAAATTTGAATACCCAATTTGAACCTGCTTAATGAAAAACAGCTTTTACTTTTTAAGTCTAGTCTTCACGCAATGTATTTGTATTGTTGCATTTGGACAATCTAATCAAGTTGCATTTGAACAAGTTCAATTGTATTCTAGTATTCGACCAGATGGAAAATATTGGCATACTTCTGAAACACAAGTCCAAGCATTTGCAAGCATATTGGATTCGGCATTATTCAATCCATTACAACTTAAAAGAGACGCGAGCTACCCAACTAAAATAAAAATTTTAACCAAATCAAATCAAATCGGTAAGCTGGTTATTGATTGGAGTCAAAGTCAAGCTGCAGCTTTTCACGCTTATTTAGAAATATACGAATTGCAACCAGAACAAACTTTTAGCAATTCAATGGTCAATATCGACATTCCAAAAAAAGATAGTATTCAATCCACTTGGTTTTTAACCTGTACGATTTTAGATGTAACTAAAAAACCTGTTTTCCAAAAAACTATTTTAATGGGTTTGATTCCGATTGAGAACCAAGGTATTGGCTATCCAATCAATATTCCTGTCACTACACCTAAAAGCTTATTCAAAGCCATTCAATCTGGTGTTGGTTATTTTGACAAAGACGGAGAAGAGTTGGCCTACATTGAAGCAAAAGTCCCCATTAGTTATGCCTCTGATAATTTTACCATGTCTTTACTACAAGCTAAGCCAAGAATTGCTGTAGATACAATCAAAAATTTTATTCAGTTTATACAAGATAATTCGCGTGTTGTGCTTAGAACGCCAAATGCGATGATGCAGAAAATAGACACAAAAGACAAAACAATCAACAATCCTTTTTTTGCTATTTTACCTGAAATTAAAAAAAGGTCTAACACCTTATTTAAAGAATATTATCAAGCATTGCAATCCTTAAGGAATGTGAGTGAAAATAAAGATTACACATTGGAAGCCTATGTTGAATTCAATCCAATGGTCGATCCCGAATTGCGCGCTACACCTCCTATTCGATTTTTACCAGACAGCGTCCATAAAATATTTGCCGATACCAATTTAATTGGTAGGTTTAAAGTCATAGAGCAACCATCCAGCATAGGTTTGATGTTCAATTCAAACCAAATCTACAATGGCTATGACTCAAGCTCCATCTATGCATTAAATAGCAATTACCCAAAAGGAATCATCTCCCTATCCAAATCAGTTGAAGGGACGATTGGGAAGGATGCATTTAAAATCCTTTTCAACAATGACATTGACATTAAAATAATGTATTTAAATAATGTACCAATCATGGCGGCAAAAGGAAGGAATAAACCCAATTACATCATACCAATACAGCAAGGATATCCAAGTTCAATCACATCCCTTTTATTGTTGATTGCCTATAGTGAAATTTTTCAATCGCCAAATTAAATATCCATGCGCATCGTAAGTTATAATGTCAATGGAATTAGAGCCGCCATTAAAAAAGGTTTGATTGAATGGCTTAAAGACTACCCAGTGGATATACTTTGTGTTCAAGAAACAAAAGCAAGTAGTACAGATATTGACCAACATCTTTTTACCGATTTAGGATATCATATTGCTTGGTATCCTGCAGTAAAAAAAGGATACAGTGGCGTAGCCATATTTAGCAAACAAAAGCCAAGTTTTGTGGAGCATGGCACTGGACACGAAATGAGTGATGCAGAGGGCCGTGTGATTAGAGTTGATTTTGGCGACCTCACCATCATCAATGCTTATTTTCCTTCAGGAACAAGTGGGGACCTGAGGCAAGCCTATAAATACCAATGGCTGGAAGAATTTTACAATTGGGTAGAACAACTCAGAAAAGAAAGACCAAATATTATTGTGGCTGGAGATTACAATATTGCACATCAAGCAATCGATATCCATGATCCAAAAGGCAATAAAAAATCTTCTGGTTTTTTACCGGAAGAAAGGGCTTGGATGGATGAAATGCTTTCAACTAATTGGGTAGATAGTTTTAGACATATTCATAAAGATTCGATTGGTGCTTATTCATGGTGGAGTCAAAGATTTCCATCTGTTAGATTACAAAACAAAGGATGGAGAATTGATTATCTTTGTACCACAAAATTATTGGCCACTAAAATTAAAGATGCGTTTATCCTTCCAGACATAAAGCATAGTGATCATTGTCCGATTGTTGTAGAAATAAAAAAATAAATCCATGTTTGTATACAATATTAGTTTTCAAATAGATCCTTCCATTGAATCAGCATGGTTGAATTGGATCAAGCAAAGCTTTATCCCAAGCTGTCTTTCAACAGCTTGTTTTGTAGAGCATCAGCTCTACCAATTAGACCTTGCAGCAGATCAGTCCCCTACTTTTACCCTACAATTATTTAGTAATGCGGCGACTCAATTGGCCGAATTCCAGGAAAAACACGCAGAAACACTCCTTTTTAGCGTTACTGAACAATGGGGGGATCAATGTTTTCACTTTAATACAAGCATGAAAATTGTGCATTGATTGTGGATAGCTAGACTCCCAAAACCCATAACTGGCCTCATTTTCATTTAAAAGACCGCTGTAATTCAATGCTGTAAAGGATTACAGCATTAGGCTATAATTATAAGTCTAAAATCGAAATATTGGATTTAGCGGAAAGCCTTACTATTTAAGGGTTTTAGTGGAAAAATAAAAATAAAAAAAAACACTAAAATATTTTTTTGTTTGATCAAACTCAATAAATTTGTTATATCGTTTAAAACTATAAAAAACACATCTATGAACAAAGCAGAATTAATCGCACACATCGCCGACTCAGTTGGTTGTCCAAAAACTCAAGCTAATGCAGCTTTAGACGCTTTTATCGAAGCAGTAACTAAATCTTTGAAAAAAGGTGACAAAGTAACTTTAGTAGGTTTTGGTACTTTCTCAGTATCTAAGCGTGCTGCAAGAACAGGTCGTAACCCACAAACAGGTGAGGCTATCAAGATTAAAGCAAAGAAAGTTGCACGTTTCAAGGCAGGTAAAGAGTTGAGCGGTAAGTTGTAATTTCAAATTAATTTGAATTAAAACCCTCGGATAATCATTTATTCAGAGGGTTTTTTTATATTTGTGGTCCAATCACAATTTAAAAATTATACTATCATGGGTAGAGGAGATAAAAAAACAGCAAAAGGAAAGCGCTTTTTAGGTTCTTTTGGTAAGAGCAGACCACACAAAACAAGAAATATTAAGGCAGCTGCAGCGGCTCCAAAGGCAAGCGCTTAATTTTTTTTAAAATAGATTCCCCCGATTTTTCGGGGTTTTTTATACCTATTTTTGCATCATGAAAAGCATTTACTTACTACTTGTATTTCAACTGATTGTTTTAGCAGGGAAAGCACAATGTTCCATTTGTACTAAAACTGCTGCGCAGATTGGTGAAGAAGCTGGAAAAGGTTTTAATGTAGGTATTCTCTATCTAGCAGCAATGCCATTTGGCATCATGAGCTACGTCGCTTATAAATGGTGGAAGAATGAAAAAGGCTAATTGAATTTATTATTCAGTTTTTTTATTAAGACTGAATCAACCCATGTTTACAAAAACTTATTTGTTGTAGTTTATTTTGCTCGATCAGTATATCATTGGCTTCAAATTGATCTCTAGATGCAAGCGGATGATGTAAGTGGTACTGCACTGCACAAAATTTGATAAATTTTTTCTTCACCCCTGCATTGATTAAGCGGATACAGATATCTGAATCCTCTCTACCCCATCCAATAAATGATTCATCATATCCATTCACTAAATATAAATCTGATTTCCAAAATGCCATATTGCAACCCTTCACATAATCCAAATGCTTCCCTTTTGTTTTATAGGTATTTTGTAATAAGCGCATCAAAAAGGGTATTCTAAGCGTATTGAAAAAGTTTTTTCCCTTCCACCTTAGAGCTGCAATATTTACTTTTTCGGATTCCAACAAAACTTCTGTAATTTTTTTGCCTAAAAGCAATCTGCTTCCGGTTACAAAATAACCTATTGCTTTTATGCATAAATGATCAGCGATAAAATTTTGATCTAAAATAATGTCTCCATCAATTTGAATAATATAATCTGATTGTGCCATTCGTATGGCCTTATTCCTTATGCCAGCTAATCTAAAACCATTGTCTTCGTGCCAAACATGTTTGATATTGAGCGTGGGGTGAATTGTTTTAAACTCTTGAATCAAATTGGCAGTCCTTTCATTAGAACCATCGTCTGCAATGAGGACCTCATTAGGCAGTATAGTTTGATTGGCAACAGACCTTAAAGTTTGTTTTAATGCTTGAGGCCAATTGTAGGTTGCAATTAATATGGCTACAGATGTTGAGGTATCCATTTATATAATTAGTTTAGTTTGATCGATGGTCAAAAATTGCTTAGTGTGTATTTGAATTAAAATAACCACCCAGATTAAAAAACAACCAACTACTTTTAGCGCATAAGGAATCATTATATATGTTCTAAGCCAAGGTGTAAATAAATCAGAATAAGAAAAACTAGAAAAGAATATAGCAATGATAAATAATGTATTGACTAAAGTGGTTTTTCGCTGTAATACATACCATAAGCAAATTGGCACTACGCCAATGATATAGGTTGGAGACTCCGATCCTGTATTAAAAATAATTAAAAATAGCATCACAGAACATAAAATATATAGCTGATATACTAAATGATTGAAATATTTTATTTTGGTATATTGAGAAGCAAATAAAATAAGCCCTGGAATGATAAAATAAAATTTATTCAATAATGGCAAATGAAACACCCTTTTAATCATGCCTTGAATTGAGACATCAACCATATTTGTATACATATCTCTAGTCAAATCGAAATTTGACTTTACCGATAAGCTTGCGAACCAATCTTTATAAGATTGAAGTAAAAATTCAGGGCTGGTAATAATTAAAGGCAATAGTACTAAAACGATTGTCCACAAAAGAAGATATAATATATATTTACTCTTTTGCTTGCTGAAAAAGAAAAATGCAAGTCCAACAATACCATATAGTTTAATAAAAAAACCAACTAGTAAGGATAAAGTTGCGCTATGTTCTTTTTGTTTAAGAAGATGAACAAAAGAAAGTATGATCAATCCAGCGATTAAACCATTACTCTGTAAATTACCACTTGCATTCATCATTTCATTCACAGATAAAAGCAATACTCCGTTTTGATAGAATGCACGAATTGGCAATTTTCTAATGGCGAAATATAAAACACTAGCATCAAATAGGCCCCATGCAAATGGTGCAACTAAAGATGGAATCAAAGCAAACGGGGCAACTAATACGGCGAATGTAGGACTGTAATAATAATGATCCCAATATTCATTAGGATAAATACTGTATAAATTCAATTTTTGCTGAAGGTGAAAAAACGACTGCTTAAAAATGATGAAATTATTCAATGAATGATTCAACACTGCACTAAGAAGTGTTAAAAAAACTAAACCAAACCAAATAAAAGCTACTAGATTGTTATTTTCTAAAATCTTTTTAAAGAACCCCTTAAGTTGTAATATTTTGGCCATGCGTTTGTTTTATTGAATTAAAAAACTGTTAATACAGTCATCTAACGCTTCAATACCTTGACCAGTATTTGCTACAGTTTCAATTATACCAATTTTTTCTCCAGATTGTATTCTATCATTAAGTGAAATTGTAAGATGTGAGAGGAATTTTTTTGCATCTGCCCTGTCCGATTTGTTGACTACAAATATATTTGCGACTTCAAATAAACCAGACTTCATCATTTGTATATCATCCCCTGCTTCTGGAACCAATACCAATAAAGTAACGTTGGCCACAGATGCTACTTCCACCTCGGACTGGCCTACTCCAACAGTTTCTAAAATTACAATGTCAAAACCTGTTGACTTTAAAAATTTAGTGATCTTATGAATTGATTTCACCAAGCCACCTAAATGTAATCTTGAAGCAAGTGATCTGATATAAACAGATGGATGTAAATACCAGTCTTTCATCCTTATTCGATCTCCTAATAGCGCTCCCTTGTGTTTAACCGAAGATGGGTCAACCGAAATAATTGCAATTTTTTTATTTTGAAGAATATAGTTGCCAATTAAAACAGAAATCAATGTGCTTTTACCGGCTCCCGGGGGGCCTGTAATACCAATCACTGGAATGAAGTTTGTATTTAAAGTCGCTAAAAAATCGTCTACCCCTACAATTTCATTTTCAATTGAAGAAATGACTCTTGCAATTGAGTTAAAATTGCCCTCGGCAACATCCTTTTTCAAATTTTCTATTTGGAACATCTAATTACGGATAATTTTATAATTTTTAAAATCAAAAGGACGAATCCCCGTCCATTTTTCAAAATAGTATAAAAAGAATTTTTTAAAGGATAATTTCTTTTTTGAAATATCTAAATCAATTACCCAATTTTTCTTTTCAATACGATCTTGCATCACATTAGGATGTGAGCCTGTGAATCGTTCTAAAGAATCAAATTCAGAGAAATCATGAAAATCTGGACTTGCTATTATTTTTTCCATTTGCGTATCATCATTCCAAAATACCGCACTCTCTTTGTGCTTTTTGCGCATTTGCTCAGGACTTTTCACCCATCCATAATGATAGATGCTAGCATCAATAGCAGCTACCGGTAATTTTTGTTTGCCAATTCTAAAACCTTGCGCATCTCTGTATGCACTAATGGCTTTATTATTTCTTATAATCCTTATTTCATGCGCATACCATTTTCTACTATCGCCTACATAATCATAAGTACCATAAAAATGTTTGTACTTAAATAATAATCCTTGTACTGCTAAATCGTCCTTATATTTTTCACAGGCAGCACGAATTGCTGGATGGTATTTTTCGTGTACGACCTCGTCTCCTTGAATGTAAAAAGCCCAATCAAAACTAGTATCAATTAATTGAAAGGCCTTATTGGTTTCATCTGCTAATACGACCCCTCCTTTTCTTAAATCTTTATTCCAAATAGAGTGGTGAATTTTAATTTTGGGGTCGCCAATAGATTCAATCAATGCAATGGTTTCATCTGTTGAATCTCCAATTAAAACAATCATCTCGTCCACCACAGGTAAAATAGAACGAATGGCTTCCAAGATCGGAAAGTCATTCACCACCGCATTTTTAATAATTGTAAACCCTGCAACCCTCATATTCGCTTATTTGTTCTTCAAATAACCGAAATCTTTTGCAACTTGCCTATTGTTTTAACTAAAGTTTGCTTGAAAGCAATTAATTTTGGACTACGAAAATCATTATGTCTATAACCATCTGTTTCGATTTTGGCAACACCCGATTAAAGGCGGCAATTTTTAAAGGCAACCATTTGGAAAAATTGGAGCTACTAGAAAATGATCCACTTTCAGCTGTTCAAAAATTATTAGACCAATACCAGCCTAGCAAAACATTGCTTTCTTCAGTCATTCATCATGATCAAGCAATAGAAAGTTTATTGACCGAATACGGCCCTTTTCATATACTGGGGCCAGCAACCAAACTGAATTTCACTTCACCTGTTGGCAAACCTGAAACCATTGGAGCAGACCGTTTAGGACTTGTGGCAGCAGCTGTAGATTTATACCCCAAGCAACATAGTCTAGTCATTTGTCTTGGCACCTGTATCACTTATAATTTTGTCAATAATCGAGGGCAGTTTTTGGGAGGCAGTATCTCTCCAGGGATGCAAATGCGTTTTAAGTCCATGAATGATTTAACGGCACTTTTGCCATTAATTGAACCAGCCCCAAGTTTTGGCTTGGTCGGCTATGACACTAAAACCAACCTACTTTCTGGGGTCGTTTTAGGGATGTCGGCCGAAATTAATGGTATAATTGAAGCTTATGAGGCCAAATACAGCAAATTTAACGCCCTATTAACCGGTGGAGACCTTAGTTATTTTGTACCTCACTTAAAAAGAAGGATATTTGCCGACCCAAATTTAATTTATAAAGGACTATATGCGATTAGTGAAAAAAATACTTAGGTTAACCCCGTTCATTGGACTTTTCTGTTTTATAGTCCCCTTAAAGGCTCAGATCAATTCCCCATTTTCAAGATTTGGTGTAGGTAATGAAGTTTATAACAGTCAAAATGCTGCAAACCAAGGCATGGGTGGATTAACCGCTGCCTATACACCTAATATGAATGGCGCTTTTGGACAAAGTATCAATTTTAACAATCCAGCTTCTTATGGTGGTATCTATATGACCACATTTGATATTGGATTGAATTTATCCAATAGTATTCTTAAAAGAACCACCCCTGCAGGAAAAGAAAAATCAACTTATTTAATACCTAATTATATTGTAGTTGGGGTACCCGTTAGTAAAGCAAAAAAAATTGGATTTGCTTTTGGATTAAGACCGCTCACTCAAATAAACTATTCTGTCAACGATTTTTCATATTCACAAAGTATCGGCGATTCCATCTACACCAACTATAAAGGCGAGGGCGGCATCAATCAAGTGTTTCTTGGATTGGGTAAGAGTTGGAAGTATTTAAGTATTGGAATGAACACAGGATATAATTTAGGCAGAAAAAAAATAGATGTGACGAAGGCTATTTTATACAATATTGACTCTACTAGTTTTTATCAATCCTTATCTAGTACTAATACAAGTTTTGGTGGAGTATTTTTAAACCTAGGTATACAAGGTGAGTTCCCATTATCAAGTTCAATCAATTCAGTTTCAAAAGATAAAACAGAATATACCCTTAGCTATGGTGGAACCTATACCCTTAAACAAAGATTAAATGGGAAACAAGATATATTAAGATCCAATGGTACTTTTACATCTTCGCAAGAAACGCCTGTTGATACTGCGTTATTTCAAAAAGAGATTAGTGGAAAAGTAGAACTACCAAGTACCATCACAGCAGGTATTGCTTTACATAAAAAAGTGACCACGGTAAGGGGTAACTATGATCAATGGGTGGTTGGCATTGAATTGAATCAGTCTAATTGGAGGAATGGATATAAATTTTATGGCGCAACAGATCAAGTACGTAATGCCACAATGTTTCGTGTTGGAGCACAATTATCTCCAAATCCATTTGCTTTTGAAAGTTATTGGTCTACTGTCACTTATCGATTTGGAGTTTTTAGTGGCAAAGATTATATCAACATCAACAACAATGGATTAAATGTACAAGGGCTAACGATGGGCTTAGGATTGCCTATTAGAAAGTATCGTTCTTATGACTACCAATTTACTTTATTGAATCTGGCTTTACAGATGGGTCAAAGAGGTGGAGGGAGCTCCAACTTTAAAGAAAATTTTGTTCAATTTACTGTGGGATATAGCTTGAGTGACGTTTGGTTCAATAAACGTAAATATGACTAATACAACCCATTATACAATATTGAAAATAGCAGTTGCTTGTTTGAGTAGCTGCTTTTTTATGACTTCATGCGAGAACGATATAGATGCAGTAAAAGGACTAGGCGCAAAGGCTGGCGGGATTGATGTAGGAAAGGATGTGGCAATCTACATAAGTAATGATGGGAAATTAGGCGCTAAATTAACTGCGCCATTAATGAATCGATATTTAGTGGATAGTAGCAAAATGATTGAGTTTCCAATTTCGATTCATGTAGATTTTTACAAGGATAGCAATCAAATAGAAAGTCAACTTTCTGCTAAATACGCAAAATATAAAGAGGCCGAAAATATTGTCTTTTTGAAAGAGGACGTTATTATTTTCAATACCCTTGGGGATACCTTATGGTGTAAGGAAATGTATTGGGATCAAAACACGGGCAAGTTTTATACAGAAAAGGATGTGGTGGTGAAGCAACACAACCCATTGGCCAAAATTTATGGGAAAGGACTAGAAGCCAACCAAAATTTGACAGACATTCGTATCTTTAAACCACAATCAAATAGCTACGCCATCCTTCAAGATAGCAGTAGTTTAAACCCTTAAATAAACCAGATGGATTACAGAAAAATGGGTAAAACAGGGCTTCAATTAAGCACATTAAGTTTCGGAAGCTGGGTCACATTTCACAAGCAAATAGATGACCGTGTGGCGGATGAATTAATGGGTATTGCTTATGATGCAGGTGTAAATTTTTTTGACAATGCAGAAGTGTATGCTGGGGGAGAAAGCGAGAAAATGATGGGCCGTGTTTTAAGTCAAAAAAAATGGGATAGAACTTCTATCGTACTTTCTTCAAAAGCCTATTTTGGATGGAGAGGAAAAGCCAATAAGCCTAACCAAACCGGCTTAAGTAGAAAACATTTAACTGAAGCATGTCATGAAGCATTACAAAGACTACAAACAGATTACCTAGATTTATATTTTTGTCATCGTCCGGATAAAACAACCCCCATCGAAGAAGTGGTACAAACCATGAATACCTTGATCCAACAAGGAAAAATATTGTATTGGGGCACCAGCGAATGGAGTGGCGTAGAGATCATGGAAGCACATAGAATAGCAGAAAAATATAAATTGATTGGGCCTTCCATGGAGCAGCCACAGTATAATATGTTTGAGCGTAATAAAATGGAAAATGATTTTGTAGAAATATTTAAAAATGTGGGTATGGGTACGACCATTTGGAGTCCATTGGCTTCTGGACTATTAACTGGTAAGTACAATGATGGTATTCCAGAGGGATCAAGAATGCAAATTGAAGGGTATGAATGGTTAAGAGATAGAATGTTGATGCAAGATAAAATTGCGAAAGTGAAACAATTGGGTGCTTTAGCAAAAGCTTTAAAAGTAAGTACTGCTTCATTAAGTATTGCATGGTGTATTAAAAATCCAAATGTGTCTACTGCTATTTTAGGTGCTACTAATAAGACACAATTGTTAGATAATTTAACGGCACTAGAAACTGCCACACTATTGACCCCCGAGATCATGAATCAAATAGAGGGGATCATTGACACTAAACCTGTATTACCAGAATGGTAAACAAGTATTTTTGACTTAAAAATAAACTATGATTTTTGCCATCGTTGCATCTGTAATTTTAATTGGTTTTTTCTCTGGCTATGAGATTGGCTTTGTAAGTGCCAATCGCCTTAGTTTAGAATTAAAGAAAAAACAAGGCAGCAGATCAGGTAAAATCATTGCTGGCTTTCTTGAAGCACCAACACAGTTTATTGGTACTTGTTTAATAGGACTTAATATTTCATTGGTTGTTTTTGGTATCTTATTTGAAGAACTATTGCATACCCATATTTGGAGCAAATTTGGATTTGGTGATGGCGCCATTTTAGTAGGCAACACATTGGTTTCTACCTTTGTTATTTTATTTATAGGCGAGCTTGTTCCAAAAGCCATGTTTAAAGCAAGGGCAGCTTCCTTAATCAATACTTTTGCGCCAGTCGCACAATTTTTCCATATCTTATTTAAACCACTCACTGTGGTTTTAGTGAATACGGCGCAATGGGTTTTAAGTAATCTATTACAAGTTAAAATGGTTTATAAAAAAGAAGCATTTACTAAAGTAGATTTAGCGCATTTTGTACAACAAACCAATCCACATCAGGAACAACAAGAATTGAATACAGACTTATTTGAAAATGCATTGAGCTTGCCTGATATTAAAGTGCGCAAATGTTTGGTACCGAGAACAGAAATTATTGGTGTTGAT
>CAMBDE010000021.1 GCA_945865295.1 Chitinophaga pinensis
TTGCTTTTGAATGGGGCCACATCTTTGTTCAATGCTATTTCGAGCATTTTCTAAGTTGACCAAACGGTTCCCTATATTGCCGCCTATCATGAGGTAGATATGGTTCATAGAAGTATGCTGAAAATGAACGCAAATATCCATAATTTTACCAGGCAATCTTTATTTTTTTGGTGCTATTTTAGATTTCTTTTAAATCAATCTTTTTTATGAAAAGCTTCTTTACCTCATTCTTTGCTGCAATCCTTGCTTTATTTGTTTTTTCAATTGTAGGTGTCATGCTATTAATTGGATTGGGCTCGGCTTTTTCTTCCGATGAGCCAGAAGCTGTTGCATCCAATGCGGTATTAGTGATTGACCTTGCAGATAATTTCACAGAAAAAGAACTGTCAGATCCATTTTCAGAATTATTAAATCAAGGATCTGGAAAAGTACCAAGCTTAACATCAGTGATTGGATTGATTCAGCACGCAAAAAAAGATTCAAATATCAAAGGCATCTATATTAAATGCCAACAAAATTCAAATGGCTATGCAAGTTCAGAAGAAATTAGAAAAGCCTTGGTAGAATTTAAAAAAAGCAACAAATTTATTTTTGCATACGGTGAAACGATTTCTCAAAAAGGATATTGGGTGGGTAACGTTGCAAACGGAATTTATACCCATCCTCAAGGTGGATTGGAGTTTAGTGGTTTTTCTTTAGAGACGGTTTTCTTAAAAGGTATGCTGGATAAATTGGATGTGGAGATGCAAGTGTTTTATGCAGGTAAATTCAAAAGTGCAACAGAGCCATTTAGGTATGAGAAAATGTCTGATGCCAATAAGCTACAAACAGGGATCTGGTTAAATGGATTATATGATCATTTTATCAATACAGTTGCTAGCGCAAGACAAATTGCACCTGATAAATTGAAAGCTTTGGCCAACGAAGCAAAAATTCAATCAGCACAAGATGCATTGTCGAATGGATTGGTGGATGGATTAATCTATGACGACCAATTGAAGAAAATGATATCAAAAAAATTAAATGGAGTAAAAGAAAATGACATCCCATTTGTTTCAATAAAAGATTATGCCAAGTCGGTTCCTCTAAGAGGGTCTGGTGCTGGCAAAATTGCAGTAGTGTATGCAGATGGAGATATTGTGATGGGCAAAGGGGTGAAAGGGTCTATTGCAAGTGATGATTTTAGAATGATACTTCAAAAAATTAGAGCAGACGCATCCATTGATGCATTGGTCTTAAGAGTGAATTCTCCTGGAGGAAGCGCTTTAGCAAGTGATATTATCTGGAGAGAAATTGAATTGATTAAAGGGAAGATACCAGTGATTGTAAGTATGGGTGATGTCGCTGCATCTGGAGGATATTATATTGCATGTGGCGCTGATTCTATTTACGCAGATGCCAATACCATTACTGGTTCAATAGGCGTATTTTCGGTCGTTCCAAATATTTCGGGCTTCATGAAAAATAAATTAGGCGTGACTTTTGATGGTGTAAAAACTGCGAGCTATGCAGATGCGCCAACATCCACAAGACCCCTCAATACCATGGAGCAAAAAATGATGCAATCTGGCGTGGATAGTATTTACAATACTTTTAAATCAAGGGTGGCAAAGGGAAGAAAAAAATCAATGGAGTTTGTTGATTCAATTGCACAAGGTCGAGTTTGGTTAGGTTCTGATGCAATTAATGTGGGATTAGTAGATCGAATTGGCACTTTAAATGATGCGCTTGCATCTGCAGCTAAAATGGCGAAATTAAAAGGCTATAGCGTTAAGCAATACCCAGAATCAAAATCATTTATCGAAGATTTTATTGAAGACTATAAAGATTATGTAAAAGTAAAATCAATTGAATCTGAAATAGGTGCAAGCCAATGGCAGATTTTACAAAATTTAAAGACAGTGCAGCAAATGGTAGGTGCTCCTCAGGCTCGAATGCCTATCTTTGTGGTTAAACAGCCCTAGTATCCATGCGTTCATATAGTCAAATCAAAGCGATGCTTGCTATCACAAGAGCAAGCTTGCGCTCCATCTTGAGAAGCCCATCTGCGGTTATTTTTAGTATTCTATTCCCGCTGATATTTATTTTAGTATTTGGTTTTTTAAGTAGTGGTGGAAATATCAATGTAAAAGTCGCACTCTCCCCCAATGCGGATACTACAAATTTGGTGTATGAAAAAGTGAAGTCCTTAGCAGGTTTAAAATTTGTGGAAGCCGATCAGGCAACGGTGAATGCAGAATTGGCTAAAGGCAGAATTACAGCATTGATTGATATTCAGCCTACTCAAAATCCTAGTCAGCCTTATCAAATTCAATTAACAAGTTCGGCTGCTGCAAATCCACAAAATATTCAATTAATTAAATCCATCTTAAATGCAGTGATTGCAAATATCAATGCCGATCAATTTAAAGATGCGCCTACGATTGCTATGGTGAAGAACGAAGTCATTGAAGTGCCAGGCAGAACTTATCGCACCATAGATTTTATTTTACCTGGACAACTTGGATTTTCCTTATTAAGTGCAGGTGTTTTTGGCGTGGCATTTTTATTTTTTAATTTAAGACAACAATTGGTTTTAAAAAGATTTTATGCTACACCAATCAGACGTTTGTATATTATTTTAGGGGAAGCTTTAAGTAGGGTTATATTTCAATTGATGACTGCGGTGATCATTATTGGCATTGGCCATTTTGCATTTAATTTTACGCTCGTGCATGGATTCATCACTTTCTTGAATATTATGGCACTTAGTTTCATTGCTTTGATCTTATTTATGGGCTTTGGTTTTATTGTGAGTGGCGTAGCAAAAAATGAGAGTACCATTCCTCCATTTGCCAATTTAATTACCTTACCTCAATTTTTACTAGCTGGTACATTTTTTTCAATTGATTCTTTTCCTACATGGCTTCAACCCTTTTGCAATATTTTACCATTAACGCATTTTAACAATGCCATGCGTGAAATTGCATTTGAGGGCGCAAATTTATTTTCGGTTAGTAATGAAATTGCCATTCTACTAGTTTGGATTGTCATTGTGTATGCTGCTGCGTATAAAATATTTAAATGGGAATAAAATGAAACTGATTCGTTTTGTATTGATAAGTGTATTGTTAATTAGTATCTTAATCACTGCTATTGCTAGTTTATTTCCTTCTATGGTCATTACATCAAGGGCGGTAGAAGTCAATGCCACCAATGAGCAAATACAACATTGTGTCAAGGACTTGGCAGCATGGAAGGGTTGGATGAGTGACTGGAAAGATCAAGCTGTAATGGTACAAGATAGTACTATGCGTGTAGGTACTCAGACCATTCAAATGTTGTCAAGTACCGATAGTACGGTGCTTTTAAAATGGGAAGCAATAGGGCAAGCGCCTTATCAGGTTCAAATAGAATGGCTGCCATTAAAAGAGGGCACTTATGTGGTTCATTGGTCTTTTGAGCAACATGTTAATTGGTATCCTTGGGAAAAATTTCAAACTTTGCTCAATGAGAAGGTCTTAGGTGCAAAGATGGAGGAAGAATTACAACATTTAACAGCTTGCGTTATATCGAACAGTTCAGAAATAAAATAAATAGGTTCTTTTTATTGTCCTTGATTGTTTAAGTATTCGATATTTCTTTTGATTCCATTCAATTTTGATCTTAGTAAAGGAGATTGTTTAAATCTTGCCTTAAAACTAGTTTCTTCCATTTTGAGCCAAGCATCTTTGGACAGGGTTAATAAGCCTTCAATCGGTTTGAATTTTGATTCTTGATGCGGATGACTAAATCGGTTCCAAGGACATACATCCTGACATATATCGCATCCAAATGCCCAGTCTTGATAGGATCTATCAGAACTGGTTTCAATCTGTTGTTTTTTTAATTCAATGGTATAGTAACTTATACAATGATTGGCTTCAATTGTTTTATTAGGTAAGATAGCTTGTGTCGGGCATGCATCAATACATTTAGTACAAGTGCCGCAATAATCTTTTGCAATGGGTTGGTCATAAACACATTCAAGATCTACAATTAAACTTGCAATGAAAAAAAAGGAACCTTTTTTAGGTTGGATTAAGTTGCCATTTTTACCAATCCATCCAGCACCTGAAAGCCAGGCCCATGATCGCTCTAACACTGGAGCGGAGTCTACAAATCCTCTACCTTCGATTGGTCCAATTTTTTCACGAAGCTCATCTAGCATTTGATTCAATGCGAGCTTAATGACTTCATGGTAATCTTGGCCGTATGCATACTTTGCAATTTTTGGAAAGCCAGTTGGTTGTTCTTGTTCTGGGTAATAGTTCTTTAAAAAAGTAATCACCGACTTTGCACCAGGTACTAATTTTTTTGGGTTGATTCTTAAGTCAAAATGTTTTTCCATGTACTGCATATCCCCGTGAAAACCTTTTGCCAACCATTGCTCTAATCTAAATGCATCTTCGGTTAATTCTTTAGCTTCGGCGATACCACAGAAATCAAATCCATGCTGGACTGCTAGTTCTTTGATGAGTTGCGTATGCTTAAATTGATTCACAGAATATTCATTTTAGTTCCCCATAAATTTCTTTTTTGTGCCATATTACTGCTTTTCATCATCATATGTAAAATTAGCAGAAAATACAAGCAATGACTGACTTTATTGCTCTTTTTTAACAAGTATAATTTAATATTAGCTTCATGGTGAATCCTTCAAAAGGTTTTGAAGTCTTGATAGGTACTTGTATATTTGACGAATAGACAAATTTGCGCTATCCGTCAATTTATTTTATGGCAAACACAAAGAAGGCAGCAGTTGGATTCATATTCTTGACATTGGTTATTGATATTGTTGGACTCGGCATCATCATTCCTGTGGTTCCACAATTGATAAAGGGTTTACTGCATACCGATGATTTAAGCAAAGCTTCTTTATATGGTGGGTGGATGACTTTTTTATATGCGACCATGCAATTTTTATTTGCACCATTCATTGGAAGCTTAAGTGATCAATATGGCAGAAGGCCAGTGCTTTTAATTTCATTATTAGGTTTTGGCTTAGATTATTTATTCTTAGCATTTGCCCCATCCATTCTTTGGTTATTTGTTGGCCGTACTATTGCTGGTATCACAGGTGCAAGTGTAACAACCGCATCTGCTTATATGGCGGATATCAGTGATGATTCTAATAGAGCACAAAATTTTGGTATGATTGGAGCTGCCTTTGGAATCGGATTCATTATTGGCCCAATGCTAGGAGGCTTTTTAGGAGAACTCAGTCCTAGACTACCTTTCATAGTTGCAGCATGTTTGGCATTGTTAAATCTGGTGTATGGTTATTTTGTATTACCTGAATCTTTGCCGGTAGAAAACAGAAGGGCTTTTGATTGGAAGAGATCAAATCCTTTAGGTTCTCTTGTGCATTTAAAAAAATATCCAGCTGTATCGGGTTTAATTTTTTCTTTGGTTTTTATTTACTTAGCTGTGCATGCAGTTCAAAGTAATTGGAGTTTTGCCAATATGGAGAAATTCAAATGGTCTCCTAAAATGATTGGACTTTCCTTGGGAATGGTAGGACTCTTGGTGGGTTTAGTACAAGGGGTATTGATACGTTATATCAATCCAAAAATAGGCAACGAGAAATCGGTGTATTATGGCATTGCTTTGTATGCCTTAGGTTTAATCTTATTTGCCTTTGCAAGCAGCTCATGGATGATGTTTGTATTTTTAATCCCCTATTGTTTAGGGGGCATTTCTGGACCAGCATTGCAAGCATTGATTTCAGTGCATGTGCCCAAAAATGAACAAGGAGAATTGCAGGGCTCATTAACAAGTATCATGAGTGTGACTTCCATTGCAGGTCCCCTTATTATGACAAGTTTATTTGCCTATTTCACCAAGCCAGGCAATCCAATTTATTTTCCAGGCGCTTCTTTTTTAATGGGCGCAGTATTTATGATCATAAGTGCCTCCATTGCCTATACCGTTTTAAAGGGAGAAACTAAGCCAATTAAGGCTTAGAGTCCCTTACTGTTGTTATATTTGTGGCTCAATAAAGGCTAGATTATGTCTCCATTAATGCAACAGCTAGAAGCAACTGCAGGGTTTATACAGTCAAAAATTAGTGCAAGAGCAAATACCGCCATTATCTTAGGTAGTGGATTGGGTAATTTATCAAGTGTGATTGAAGCAGAATTTAGCATTCCTTATAGTGAAATTCCAAATTTTCCAGTAAGTACCGTAGAAGGTCATAAAGGAAGATTGATTTTAGGCACATTGAATGGCAAAAAAGTTTGGGTCATGGAAGGGCGATTTCATTTTTACGAAGGCTATACTGCAGAACAAGTTGTTTTCCCAATTCGTGTGTTGAAATTATTAGGTGTAGAAAATTTATTATTATCCAATGCTGCTGGTGGCGTTAACAAGGATTATCAAGTGGGTGATTTAATGATCATCAAAGACCATATTAGTTTCTTTACAATAAATCCATTATTGGGTAAAAATGAGACTGCATTGGGTACGCGTTTTCCAGATATGAGTGCGCCTTATGCGAATGCATTTATAGACAAAGCAAAACGAATCGCTGCTGAACATCAAATTAAAGTACACGAAGGTGTTTATATAGGGGTGACAGGTCCAACTTTTGAAACAAGAGCGGAATATCAGTTGATTAAAATAGCAGGTGGAGATGTGGTGGGCATGAGTACAGTGCAAGAAAATATTGCAGCAGTTCATTGCGGTATGAAAGTTTTTGCAATGAGTGTTGTGACTGATTTAGGCATTAGAGAAGATAACAATGTGATCACACACGAGGAAGTATTGGCGGCTGCAAATGCGGCTGAACCTTTATTAACTTTAATATTTAGTGCATTGGTAAAAGAAATAGCAGCATAATGCAACTCATTACTTCAGCAGTACTATCCTAAAATCTTATATGAGGACTAAGCGTATTTTATTCATCTGTTGCTTTATAAGTTGTCTATTTATTGGACAGCTGAGTGGACAGAATATGCGCTTTAATTCATTTGGCGGTGGTGGAGGAGGAGCAACAGATTCCTTACAAAAAAGAGATAAATCCGAGGATTCAATTGGGATTTATTATCGATTGTACAATAGCTTGACCATTCAGAACATGGATACGTCTATTACTGATTTCTTTTCAAAATTTATCCTGCCCTATAGCAATTATCATTTAGGTAATTTAGGCAATGCCAGTAGATCCTATTTATTCAATCCATTGCAAAGAGGGGGATGGGATGCAGGGTTTAGGGCCTATGAAGTCTATAATTATACTTTGGAGCAAACTCCATTTTATCAAACTACGAAACCCTATACCGAATTGGGATATTTGTTGGGAGGGAAAGGGGAGCAGTTAATTGAAATAGTACATACCCAAAATAAAACAAAGCAGTTTAATTATTCTTTTGCTTATCGATTTAGCAATGCCCCAGGAAATTTAAAAAACCAACATGCGAATTTGAACAATATGCGCATGACTGCGAATTATCAATCAAAGCGAAAGCGTTATGCATCTTATTGGGTGATGTTATCCAATAAATCTGCTTCATCGGAAAATGGCGGATTAGTGAACAGTAGATTAATTGATAGCCTTTCTTTGAATAACCCCTATGAGCTAGAAACAAGATTGGGCATTAGCGGGGCTTCTTTTAGGAATCCATTTAATACCAATATCGCAACTGGCTCAACCTATAAAGAACAAAGTTTTGTATGGAAGCAGACCTATGATATAGGACAAAAAGACTCCCTAGTTAAAGATACCGTGACCACTTATTTATTTTATCCAAGGCTCAGATTCCAGAATGAAATAAAATACCAAACCAATCAATTTGTTTTTGCTGATGCCAATCCCTCCGAACTCAATTATGAACAATATTTTAATTATAATTTACCAATTGGAAACACCATTTTGTTTCAGGATAATTGGAAAAGATTCACCAATGAATTTAGCTTAGTTTCTTTTCCGGAGAAAACAAATCCTAATCAATACTTGCAAATTGGGCTTGGTTACCAGCAATTAAATTTTAATGACACCTTGCTAAAATGGTCAAACAATGATATCTATGGGCTTGGGGTCTATAAAAATAAAACCAAGAATCTTCGTTGGGACATTCAAGCATCTGGAAAATTATTTTTAAGTGGCTATCACGCTGGAGATTACGAAGCACAGTTTTCTTTGAGTAGTGTATTCAATAAAAAAGGAGAT
The DNA here is from genome assembly GCA_945865295.1 of Chitinophaga pinensis. Taxonomy (GTDB): domain Bacteria; phylum Bacteroidota; class Bacteroidia; order Chitinophagales; family Chitinophagaceae; genus Sediminibacterium; species Sediminibacterium pinensis_A. The sequence continues at coordinate 8,189 of CAMBDE010000021.1, forward strand.
CAATTGGCATTGTGGGTACAAAACTCCAATCGAACGCCTTCCTTTAATCGTCTTGGTATTACTGCGTTTCCCATTTTGAAAATAGGCACTATTGATAAAGAAAACGTTATTGAATTAGGTGCTTTGTGGAATCAAAAAAGTCAAGCTTTAACTGCTTCATTTCAATACAAACTCATTCAAAATTTTCAATACTTTGGTTCAGGATTTCAGCCAATGGTTTACGACAATGTTTTAAGTTATGTAAAGGGCACTGTGTCAAATCAAATAAAACTAAGTGGTCATTGGAATTGGTACAATGAACTAAACTTACAATTAGTAGATCCCAATGCGCCCTTGCATTTGCCAGTCCTTTTTACTAGACAGCGTCTTGCTTTTGAGGGCAATTTCTTTAAAAATTTATTTCTTTCAACGGGATTAGAACTCATATATCATTCCTCTTTTCAGCCAGATTCCTATATGCCATTGAGCGGTCAATTCTACCTCCAAGATCAGTTTACAGCCAATAATAGACCCATTGCCAATGCCTTTTTAAATTTCAGGATCAAAAGGTTTAAAGGATTCGTACGCATGGAACAATTGAATACCTTATTAGCGACTAGTAATCAGCTAGGTACAAGGTATCATTTTACTGCGCCAAATTATCCAGGCACAGGCACTTGGTTAAGGTTTGGAATTTGGTGGAATTTTATCAATTAGTACTACCTTTGTATGGTGAAGCAAATTTTGACCATCCTACTTTTATTTGTGTATAGTTTTTCCTGTATTGGAGCAACTGTAAAAGCCCATCTATGTGCAGGCAAAGTTCAAAAATGTATTTGTGGTAAGGCTACTAAAAATAAGGCTACTACAAAAGATACTTGTTGTGCAGAAAAAATAACCTTCGTTAAAAAGCAAGACTTGCATCAGTTCAATGAACTTACAACTGCAAAACAACCTTTATTACTAGCGACGCATCCATCCGAATTTTATACACTTATAGCTGCTGCACCAGTTTTTGAACTAAAAGCAAAAGCAAAAGTACATTCCAAAAAGGGATTGCTTTTTACAGGGCCGCCAATCTATGCCTTAGATTGTCTTTATTTAATTTGATTTTATTGTAATTGACTTTGATGGAGCATGCAAGTTGAATATTGCTGCATCCATGCTATTTGTATATGCTATAATTAAACATTTTAAAAATATTTTATGAAAAAAATAATCTTATTAAGTGGCTTTATGATGGCCATTCTTTTCTCTGCAAACGCACAAACAGCCACTAAATTAAAAGTGTCTGGTAATTGCGGTATGTGTAAATCAAGTATCGAAAAAGCCGCAACATCAGCAGGTGCAACCACTGCCAATTGGGATATGGATGCAAAGTTATTGACACTTATTTTTGATGGTAAAACTAATTTAGACAAAATCGAAACGGCCATTGCTGCTGTTGGATATGATACTGAACATAAGACAGCTACCAAAGCAACTTACGATGCTTTACATGAATGTTGTAAATATGAGCGTGAGGTTAAACAAGACACAGTAATCAAGAAAGTGTCTCTTGTGGCTTCGGGCTTAACATGTTCTATGTGTTCTAAAGCAATTTTTAAAGCATTGACTAAATTAGATTTTGTAGATGAAGTGAAAGTAGATATTGAGCAGTCTAAATTTGTCCTTACATTTAAATCTGGCAAGACCGTGGTGATTGATCAGATTAAATCTGCGGTGGCTGACGCTGGATTTAGTGTTCAAAGCCTAGTATATGAATAGAATACATATGAATAGTTTAACTTATTAATGATTAACTTTAGAAGATTATTTTTTATTCATTTTGTTGAGTAAGTACCTTTATTATGCTATCAAAAATTATACAGTTCTCCATTAAGAATAAACTCGTCATTCTTTTAGGGCTCTTTGCCTTGATTATAGGAGGCGTTTATTCTATTTCCAATTTACCCATTGATGCTGTACCAGATATTACTAACAATCAAGTACTGATTATTACATCTGTTCCAAGTGCAGGTGCACCAGATGTGGAGCGCTTGATTACGGTGCCAATCGAACAAGCCACTCGGAATATTCCTGGCATGATTGAGCAACGGAGTTTTTCAAGATTTGGGTTGAGTTTAGTGACCTTAGTATTCAATGATGATATTGATATCTATTGGGCAAGGCAGCAGGTTTCTGAGCGCTTGATTACGGTGAAGTCTCAAATGCCAGAAGGCATGGGGATTCCAGAACTTGGTCCTTTAACAACGGGCTTGGGTGAAGTTTATCAATATGTAGTCAGGCCTAAGAAAGGGTATGAAGGAAAGTATAGTTTAACTGAATTAAGAACAATGCAGGATTGGATTGTTCGTAAGCAATTATTGGGTACACATGGTGTGGCGGATGTGAGTAGTTTTGGAGGTGCAGTGAAACAATTTGAAGTGAGTGTGAATCCTGAGTTATTAAAGCAATATGATTTATCAGTGAATGATATTTATACTGCCTTAAATGACAACAATCAAAATACAGGTGGTGCTTATATTGAACATGGACCAAATGTATTATTTATAAGAACAGAAGGGATGGTGGATAGCATGGATCAAATTTCAAGTATCCCTGTCAAGACTTTAACAAATGGAATGCCCTTGTTAATTAGGGATGTGGCAGAAGTTAAATTAGGCGAAGCGACTAAATTTGGCGCAACCGCTTATAATGCTGATGGAGAAGTTGCCGGTGCGGTTGTGATGATGCTGAAAGGGGAAAATAGTAAGCAAGTCATTCAGGATATTAAAACGAAGATTGCGACCATTCAGGAGACCATGCCAGAAGGAGTGGTCATTGAGCCTTTTTTAGACCGAACAAAAATGGTAGACAATGCCATTGGTACCGTCTCTAAAAATTTATTAGAAGGGGCATTGATTGTGATTTTCATTTTAATTTTATTCTTAGGAAATTTAAGAGCAGGTTTAGTGGTGGCCTCTGTGATTCCATTATCTATGTTATTTGCATTTATATTGATGCATCTTTTTGGCGTTAGTGGAAATTTAATGAGTTTAGGTGCATTGGATTTTGGATTACTAGTGGATGGGGCTGTCATCATTGTGGAAGCTGTCTTACATCAATTATACCATAGTTCTAAAAAAGAGGGGCACAATCAATTGGATAAAGCCGAGATGAATACGATTGTGGGTCAAGTGTCTAATAAGATGATGGGTGCTGCTGCTTTTGGACAAATCATTATTTTGATTGTCTATCTGCCTATCTTATCCTTATCAGGTATAGAAGGTAAGATGTTTAAACCAATGGCACAGACTGTTTCCTTTGCATTAATTGGTGCATTTATATTGTCTATCACTTATGTTCCTATGATGAGTGCATGGGTATTGAACAGAAATAGAGTGCAAAAAGAAACATGGACGGATAAGTTCATGCAAAAATTAGAAGCGTTCTATGAACCATTATTAATGAAGGCATTGAAAATTCCAAAGCAAATTGTTGGTTTAACCATTGCACTTTTTATTGGTGCTTTATTTTTATTATATAGCCTAGGCGGGGAGTTTATTCCTAAGCTAGAAGAAGGAGATTTTGCAGTAGAAACAAGGGTTTTGAGTGGAGCTTCTATTAATACTACATTAGATGCGACACAAAAGGCGTCCAAATTATTGATTGACCGTTTCCCGGAGGTAGAAAAAATAGTCACTAAAATTGGAGCTGGAGAAATTCCAACAGATCCAATGACGATGGATGCGTCTGATTTAATCATTATATTAAAAGATAAAAAAGACTGGGTCTCAGCAAAAACATTCGATGAATTAGCAGATACAATGGGTAAAGTGATGTCTCAAGTGCCTGGTATTACCTCTGGCTTTCAATATCCTGTTCAAATGCGATTTAATGAATTGATGACAGGTTCAAGACAGGATGTTTCTTGTAAAATATTTGGAGAAAATTTAGATAGCCTTGCAAAGTATGCCGCTTTAATGGGCAATTTGATCAATGATGTGGAAGGCGCTAAAGACCTTTATACTGAAACTGTTACTGGTATTTCTCAAGTGGTGGTGCATTTTAATCGTACCGCAATTGCAAATTATGGTGCGAATATTAAAGAAGTCAATCAGGTTATCCAGTCAGCCTATGCAGGAGGCATAGCGGGTAAAGTGTTTGAAGGCGATAGAAGATTTGACTTGGTAGTGCGATTGAATACCTCACAAAAGAAGGACTGGCAACAAATTAAAAATTTAATGGTGACGGTGGGCAATGGCAAACAGGTTCCATTATATGAGCTTGCAGATGTAAAGATTGAAGAAGGCCCTTATCAAATACAAAGAGAGGATGCAGCAAGGCGAATTGTGGTAGGGTTCAATGTGCGAGGGAAAGATGTGAAGACGGTGGTGACTGAAGTGCAAGAAAAGGTAAAGAAGTCCATTCAATTTCCTCCTGGATATTATGTAGTGTATGGCGGACAGTTTGAAAATTTAGAACATGCAGTTAGTCGTTTACAAATTGCAGTACCTGTTGCTTTATTATTGATTTTAGTGATGCTATTTTTTGCATTCAAAAATATCAAACATTGTTTATTGATTTTCTCGGCAATTCCTTTTTCTGCTATTGGTGGTGTATTTGCATTATGGATAAGGGGAATGCCTTTTAGTATATCCGCAGGCGTTGGCTTTATTGCCTTATTTGGGGTAGCTGTATTGAATGGTATTGTATTGTTAACAGAGATGAATAAATTAGCTATGGAACCTAGTAGAACAATTTTTGACATCATTGCGACTGCAACTAAAACAAGATTAAGGCCCATTTTAATTACTGCAGCGGTTGCTTCTTTAGGTTTTATTCCAATGGCAATAAGCAGTGGAGCTGGAGCGGAAGTTCAAAAACCTTTAGCAACAGTCGTTATTGGTGGATTATTATCAGCAACTTTATTGACTTTATTTGTATTACCTATCTTTTATCAATTATTTGAAAAGAAAAGGTTGGGTCAATCTACAATGGCCATTATACTATGTATGATTGGATTGAATGCCACTTGCTTGCAAGCGCAGACGCTGACTGTAAAAAAACCTTTATCAAAAGTGATTGAACAGGCTAAGTTGGTGTCTCCAACATTAAAAACAACTGTAGCTCAACAAGCTTATTATAAGGTACTTACAAAATCAAGTTTTGATCCAGCAAAATTATCTTTAAGAGGTGAATTAGGAAAGGTAAATAGTGGATTGAATGATTCGAAATATGCTGCAGAACAAGTGCTTGATTTACCTCAGGTCTACCAAGCTCAAAAAAAATTATATCAATCCATTCGTCAAGCTTATGATTATCAAATTGTATTAGATCAAAATTATATCCAACATGCTGTTGAGCAGTTATATATACAATTGCAGTTTCAAGTAGCAAAGGGAGGCTTGTTAAGTCAGCTTGATACCATCTATGTTAAACAATTGGCTGCGGTGGATGCAAGATTTAAAGCTGGACAAGATAATGGATTGGAACAAATTAATATGCAGAACTGGGTAAGTATGCATCAGCAGTTAATGATCAAGCATCAGAATGAACAGCATGGGTTACAAAAACAGTTTGCTATTTTACTACAGGATTCAACCATGATCTTGCCAGAGGAAGTTTTAAACTTTGAACCTAAATTAATGGATACTTCGGTAGATGCTGCACATCCTTTGAATTTATTTTGGAAACAAAAACTACAATCTGCTATTGCAGAAACCAATATCGCTAAATCTAAAGTCTTGCCTCAAGTTGCAATGGGTTATACGAACCAAAGTTTTAGGATGACTCCAAATGATCAAAATAGGTACAATTCAGTCAATCTAGGCCTTAATGTCCCATTGTTTAGATCGGGTTTAAAGCAGAAAGTCAAGGCAAGTCAGGCTAATGAAACCGTGGTTGCCAACGAGAAAGAAAAAGCTAGTATTGATTTAGAGATGCAGATTCAAAAAGCTTGGAATCAGTATCAGCAAACTATTGATTTGTACCAGCATTTTCAGAAAAGCTTATTACCTAATGCAAATAAAATTGCGATGATTGCTAATATATCATTTAAAGAAGGTCAAATTAGTTATATCGAATGGTCTAACTCGATGACGCAAGTTCAATCTATTAAAATGCAGGCACTTGAAACGCTTGAATTATTTAATCTAAACCAATCCACCCTTAATTATTTATTATCAAAATAATTATTCAAAAAAATAAAATGAAAAATATTTATAGCTTAGTCGTTTCTGCCATTTTTTTATTGAGTTGCGGTAGCGATCCAAAAAAAGATACTCAAAAAGAAGCAGTTGTAGAAGCCACCAATAAAGTGAGTTTAACTAAAGAGCAAGCAACGCTGGCGCAATTAGTATTGGCTCCTATTGAACTTGGTAGGATGAAAGGCACTGCGCATTTAAATGGAGTAATTGATGTACCACCATCGGGTATCGCGTCAGTTAGTATGCCATTGGGAGGTTATGTACAGGATATCAATTTAATACCGGGTAATTTTGTAAAAAAGGGCGCTGTTTTGGCAACTGTGAAAGATCCGGCATACATTCAATTACAGGAAAATTACTTAGCCAGTAAAGCAAAGTTGAATTATTTACAACAAGACCTTGATCGACAAAAATTATTATTAAATCAAGAAGCAGTTAGTAAAAAGTCCTATCAACAAATACAAGCAGACTATAATGCAATGAATATTCAATTGCGCGCTTTATCTGAACAATTAAAACTAATCAATATTCAGCCAGAAAATTTAACACCAGAGAATATGACTAGTTTGGTTAAATTGACAGCACCAATTACTGGTTATATTACAAAAGTGAATATCAATAGAGGAAGATATGTCACTCCTTCGGATGTTTTAGTAGAAATAATGGATCCTAATGATATCCAAGCTGCAATCACTATTTATGAAAAAGATATTGCAAATTTTAAAGTAGGCATGAAGGGGACAGTCACATTGACACAAGATCCTACTAAAATTTACACAGTTTCAATATTAGCAGTTTCACAAAATATCAATGAAGATAAAACAGGTTTATTACATTGCCATTTTGGCAATACACCAAAAAGTGTATTACCAGGTATGTTTTTAACTGCAGATATTGTGGTGGAGACGAATGAGGCGGTATTAATCCCAGCAGAAGCTGTTCAAAGATTTCAAGGTAAAGATTATATTTTTATTCAGCGTGCAACCAATGATTTTGAAGCCATTGTGATAGAGATTAATCAATCCAACAAAGAATTTGTTTCTGTTAAAAATACGGATGCCAAGACATGGGTAGGGAAATCACTTGTTGTAAAAAATGCCTATAGCTTACTTGGTAAGATGATGAACATTTCTGAATAAATAATTTATTGTTCAAAATAGCTGATACTGCCACCTATCCAGGTGGCAGTATCGTTATAGCTCACTCCAATCATAGGTCCTTTACTCATTCTAGTTAAGTTAGTGGTAGCAAGGTATCGATTCAGTTTACTATCCCAAAAATAAAACAATCTAATTTCTGCTTTAGAAGGACCAGAAGGCGTTTCAATCACAGCAGCATAGGATACTTTCTTTTGTAGGATCCAATTTTCCGGGTCATTGATTGCATTGATGGAAATGCTGGTTGGGTCTAGCATCACACCATGCCCTCCAAAGGAGAATAAAGGTTTGCAAATAGATGTACCTAAATCAAGATCAGCATCTGCTTGATTATTTTTCCAATCAGATAACAGATGTGCTTCTGGAATTGCTGGATGCTTTAGTAGGGGGAGTATGTATTTACTAATCCTAAAAAAATGATGTGGATGATTCACCCAGGCTATCCCCTCTGCTTGTTCTAGTAATTTAAATTGTGCTAAAAAATTGGGTGCTTGTTGCATCAATTCATCATATACAACTCGATTATAAATACGTTCAATTTTAAATTCGGTATTATTTTTTTGATAATAAAGCGTTTTGCCTTTTAAGTAAATTTCTGATAGACAAACAATCGGCACATTCAACCAAGCTTCTGTCAGCAATAGATCATGCCTAGTTTTTTGTTCGTAAGGCTTTATCTCTAATAAAATGGTATGCTTCCCTTGGTCACCAAGTACCATTGTTTTGAAAAATTCAAGGTAGCTTGCTTGGTTGTATCCATTTAGAAAAGGACTAAAGCCTTTTGGTAAATCGTATGCCAATTCCAAGGCTTGTGCTTGTAATAATTCAAAAGCAAATAAAGAAGGGAATCCTTGTAATTCAATTAATTGAGGTTGGTATGTTCCGCCCGATCCTTTGGCTATTGCAAAATCAATCACGATACATTCAGGTAGGGTGGATTCACCTGGAATATCCATTCCATTTGGAATTGCATGGGTTGTTTTTGCTGAGAAATTTGGGTCTGTAATAAAATTACAAATAAAGTCCCCCGCATCTAGCAATTGATCTGTAAATGCTTTATCAATAAATACAGGCGTTTCTGCAATTCTAAACGGGATTTGATCTTTAAATGGTGCATTTAAAATGGTAAGGTATTGTTGGTACTTCTCTGCCGTAAATTGGGCGTTAAATGCTGTTCTAATTGCTGGAATCATACTTGCAGCATTTGTTGTAGGAAGTTGGGAATAAACTGACTACAAGTATGTTTGATTTTAGAATCGTCCGCTAAGGATAGTATAATTTGATGCCATTTGTCTTCACTAAAATCATTTACAACAGTTGATTTAATACTGTCTGTATTAAAGTAGTTAAGGAGTCTTTCTTGAGTTGCTTCAGGATGAAATTGAACCCCAACCATTGTATCACTAAACGCAACAGCCATCAATGCCCTTTCATAGGGGAGTTGAGGTCTTATTTTTTCCAATGCGATGATGGTGGCGCCCATCAATTCAATTTTTTCATCATTGGGTTCGGTAATTTGGTACAATCTACTTTCCATTGCAAAAAAGGGATCTGATAATTGTTCAAAAATGGAATGGGCTATTGTTGGATGGATTGGAAGAATACCAAGCTGTTTTGATTTTCTTAAACCAACTTTTCCAATATTAAAATGTCTACAGGCTAACTGAAAACTGTGGCAAATGAGAAGGACTGGTTTTTTTATTGCATGCATTCGTTCTAACCAATTGCAATAAGCTATATCCCATGCATGTGCTTCTGTGTCAATAGGAGAGCCAGGTCCACCTGATGAAATATATACATCAAATCCATCCTCCGGTAATTCATTTTTAACCCGCACATCAAATACGGTGGTCTTGATTTCAACGGAATACTTTTTGCTCCAATCTTCCAATATATCCCTGATACAATCCATCCCCATATTAGCACTGCCATCATATAGATCAAGTACCGCAATATGTATGGGCGTGGATTGGGACATTATAAATAGTTCAGATTGGTTTTGGGACTCAGCTGTAAAATCGTTTCATACATTAATTGGATGGTATCTACGATGTCTTTTTTGTGAATCATTTCTACCGTAGTATGCATATATCTAAGCGGGATGGATATTAAAACAGAAGGACATCCGTCATTGGCATAAGCAAAGCTATCTGTATCGGTGCCTGTACTTCTGCTAAGTGTTCTAAATTGTACAGGAATTTTTTTATTTTTTGCAGTGGCTTCTACGATTGCCAATAATTTATTGTGGATAGCAGGCGCGTAGGCTAATGAAGGGCCTTTACCACATTGAATATCCCCTTCGATTGCTTTATTAATCATTGGGGTATGTGTATCATGGGTCACATCGGTCACAATTGCAATATTGGGTTTGATTCTTCTAGCAATCATCTCAGCACCTCTTAATCCAATTTCTTCTTGAACAGCATTCACAATGTATAAGCCAAATGGTAATTTCTTTTTATTTTCTGAAAGCATTCTTGCCACTTCGGCAATCATGAATCCACCGACTCTATTGTCAAAAGCTCTTCCAATGATAAAGTCATGTGCTAATTCATCAAATCCTTCTTCATAAGTAACCACTGCACCAATATGAATCCCCAATGCCTCCACTTCTTTTTTAGATCTTGCTCCGCAATCCAAAGTCAAATTTTCTACTTTAGGTTGTGGCTCTTTTTGTTCAGGATTGCTCATTCTTGTGTGGATAGCAGGCCATCCAAACACCGCTTTAACTGGTCCTTTTTTACCATGAATCCAAACGCGCATAGAAGGTGCAATTTGATGGTCAACACCGCCATTGCGTTTAAGATGTATTAAACCTTGATCGTTGATATAATTTACAAACCAACTTATTTCATCCGCATGTGCCTCAATCACTACTTTAAATGGTGCATCAGGATTAATCACACCCACAGCTGTGCCATAGGGATCTGTAAAAGTGGTATCTACATATTGTGTCAAATAGTTCAACCAAATTTTTTGACCACTTGTTTCAAAACCGACTGGCGAAGGATTATTGATATACTCTTTTAAAAATTGATAAGAAGTTGGGTTGATCAACTCTTTTTTCTTAGAGCTACTTACTTTGTTCGTACTTACTTTTTTTGTTGTTGCTTTTGCCATAGTTTGTTTAATTATAACCCTTGCAAGATACTACATTCTGTATTTATTAATACATTTGTATCAAACCTAGGTAGTATGAAAGGCGAAACTTGGAACATGGAGGATTTAAAGGAATTGGCGCCCTCCAATTTCTTGCGCACTGCCTTGTCACTCATGGCCTACCAAGCTTCGAATAATAAAGTTTATGGCGAGTGGATTCAATCCATGAAACTGCAATTAGATACGGTAGAATGTCTGGAGCAAATCCCATTCTTACCGATTCATTTTTATAAAACACATACTATTTATTCAGGAACTGAATGCCCAAAATTTTATTTTGAAAGTAGTGGTACCACCCAGGATATTGTAAGTAAACATTTTGTAAAAGATTTAAAAGTATATGAACAAAGTTTTATGCAATGCTTTGAACAATTTTACGGATCGCCAAAAGATTACTGCATACTTGGTTTATTGCCCAACTATTTAGAGCGACAACATTCTTCTCTGGTCTATATGACGCAACATTTAATCCAAGCAAGTGCAAATTCAAAAAGCGGCTTTTATTTATATGATTTTGAAAACTTGAATCGTACTTTGGCTGATTTGGAAAAGGAACAACAAAAAACATTATTAATTGGAGTTAGTTATGCCTTAATGGATTTTGTAGACGCATATCCTCAAGCATTGAAGCATACAATAGTGATGGAGACTGGGGGCATGAAAGGCAGAAAGCAAGAATTAACTAAACCTGCTTTACATGCCTATTTAGCAGATGGATTTGGTGTTCAAGACATCCATTCAGAATATGGTATGACAGAATTATTAAGTCAAGCCTATTCTAAAGGTGGAGGCATTTATGCTTGTCCGCCTTGGATGAAAGTATTAGTAGCGGATGAATCCGATCCAATAGTCTTGAATACAACTGGCAGGGGCGTCTTGCATATCATAGACCTTGCCAATTTTAATAGTTGTGCGTTTATTGCGACAGAAGATATAGGAATGGTGCACCCTGACGGAAGTTTTGAAGTACTAGGTAGGCTAGATCAAAGTGCAAGAAGGGGTTGTAGCTTATTGGTTGTTTAAAACCAATGCTTCAATTTGTTTTAAAAATTGGAGATTGATATTATAGTTATATTGTCTTTTGTCTGAAGCCTCTCTTTCTTTTACAATCAGTAATTCTTTTGATCTAGTTGCCAACTTAAATTTTTGATTGATACGTAAAAAGTGGTCGCTCCTACTTTTGTTTTGAGTAAGAATATCTTTTTGTTGCACACCAATGATTTTATTAATCGTTTTAATGGAAATTTGTTCATTGCTCATCTGGCATTGAAATATCGTTTGAATCAATTCTTTTTCAACAATAGTTATTCCACTGTAAAAGTTTTTATACAATATTGTCAGAACTTCATCTGGGATCGTTTTTTTCTTTCTTTTATGTTGAATGATATTGTACATAAAAATCAGGAAAATGATCACCAAGACATTGCCAATGATTGGTTGCCCAGGTCCCAATACTTTCATAATTTGTACAAGGCGATCATTCGAATAAATTGCGGTACCAGCTTCTTCATTAATATCTGTTAAAGACAAGGAGATACTCTCAAAACTCAATAGGCCTTCTTTGGTAATTTTAATTAGGTAATAGTTTGATCCAAGCACAAATTGAATACTGTAATTACGATTATTATTATATAGTTTCAAGTATTTTTCCCTAAATTCTGATTGTTTACTGGTTGAAAAAGTACCATAGCTATTGGTTGAAAAGTTTAACCAATACAATTCAAGATCTGAGTGAAAAATTAAATAGGGACCGTATGGGTTAAGTTGGCTTTCTTGTTTTTTAATTAATTCTTTTAGTGTTGGATTGAGTGCACCTAAGTTTTCCCATTTTCTCTTTGCAAAATCATAGGCGATAGAACTATCAATGTCACTGATAGTTAATGTTTTTGGAAAATCTTGCTGTTTAATTGAATTAGAAAGGTAAAGCTTACCTAATTTTTCATCCATAAAATAGAGTATGCTATTTTTGTCGCTAAGGGAGATGGATGCAGTATTAACAGTATTATAAATCTCCCATTCATGGGTTTGAGGACTAAAATAACTCATATAGTCCCTTACCTTCCAAAAGCCAGTGCCTCCAAATTGAAAAAGGGTGTCCTTGTACATCCAATTTAATGCGCTAAAATTACTACCAAAATGTATGGTGGAATCTAATCGAGTAAATTGGTAATTACCTTGGCTTACTTTAGTGACTTCATATAACCTACCACTACCCAATACTTGTATAAAAACTTTCCCTTTTCTTTTAATAAAGCTTGTTCCATTGGATAGTTTTTTTGTAATGCCTAGTCTAAATTCCTCCTTTAAAAAATTCAAAGAAAGGTCATGGCTGCTGTCTTTTGCGATAAAATCTAATAAGGCAATTTCTACTTTTGACAATGGGTTAATAACCTGAATTCCTTGAGAAGACACAGAAATTGTGTTTGCAATCACAAATAGGGTAAGTAATATCCATTTATTTAGCATAGGGGAATCTAAGTTCGTTTCAAATTAAAGTTAAAAAAATTTTATATATAAAAATCAATTAATGTAAAAATGATAAAAATTAATATTTCATTAATGTATAAAATAATGATTTATAATTAAATATATCTTAAATTTAAATTTCTCCTCTTAATTTACACAGAATTTGGTTGATGAATTCTTTGATCTAATATTTACAACATCGAAAAAATACTATCTATTTCAAATTAAAGAATTATAATATATAAAGATATTATCCTTTGGGGGAAGGATAATTGGGGTAATTGGGATTCGTCTCGGTTGCCCCAACTTTTTTTACGAGTATAACCCCCAGCACTACGAATACAGTTCCCAAGATCTGCTCCCAGCTAAAGGGCTCATTTAAGATCCATCTTGCCTGAAATAAGGTTGAAACAGGACCAATGCTTGTAATTATCGCTAAATCATTACTACCTATTCTTTGCATCCCACCACTGATTAAAAACGAGGGTATCACAGTGGCTATGATTGCAAGCGCAATCACATACCATACACTACTTGAATGCAGGATCGGCAGCTCAACAATCATAGTCAAGCCTTGCCTGTGGGTGATAAAATAATGTATAAAAATACCTACACTAGCTGCGAGCATGGATAAGCTGGTAAATTGTGGGGCTCCTAATTTTGGAATAATTTTTCCTGAACCCACTAAGTAAAAAGCATAAGTAATAGCACAAAGTAGGATCATCCAAGTCCCAAAAAAGAACAATTTCGTGTCTGGTATTTGATTCAATTCGCCCCAATAGGCAAGGCCAATTCCAAAATAAGTGATTACAATAGCAATCCACTGTTTTTTACTAATAGCCACTTTGAAAATCAATAAATTTAACAACACTGCAAGCGTTGGATAGATAAAAAGAATGATTCTTTCAATACTTGCAGACACATATTGCAATCCAATAAAATCAAATAAGCTACTCATATAATACCCAAGTATCCCTACTAAACATGCGCCCAAGTAGGTAGTTGCTTTTACTTTTTTAATAGGTTGCTTTGAAAAATAAAACCACATTGCTACAGCATAGAATGGCAAAGCAAACAACATGCGTAACATCAATAAGCTACTTGCATCAATACTGGTGGAATTAAAACATAGTTTGATCCAAATGGCTTTGGTAGAAAACAACATAGTGCCCAGGATGGCCCAGATAAAACCTTGATTGTATAGTTGCGTCCTTTTCATTCGATTTTGGTAAAAATACAGGTTGATTTAGATAGTTTGTGGCTTTCTTTTACACATTCAAATGACTTGCTTTAAGCCTTAATGATTAATTTGCAATATGTTTTTAATGGAAGAAGATATTGCTTGCGCTTTAGATGCCTTACGAAAAGGGGGTATCATTTTATATCCTACTGATTCTGTTTGGGGGATAGGCGCTGATGCAACCAATCCTGATGCGGTTGAAAAAATTTATGTACTCAAAAAAAGAGCAGACACAAAAGCAATGATTGTGCTCGTGCCAGAAGAAAAATGGATTTTAGATTATGTTTCGGAACCTGCACCTAAAGTGGCGGATTATATCAAAGGCATCACCAAGCCAACGACTGTGATTTATGATCATGCAAAAAATGTAGCAACTAATTTAATCGCAGCAGATGGCTCTATTGCCATTCGAATATGTAAAGCAAATTTTGCGCAGCAATTAATGCAAGCTTTTGGAAAACCTATTGTAAGTACTTCTTCGAATATTTCCGGATTGCCCACGCCAAAATGTTTTAAAGACATTTCCTTAGATATCATTGAAGGAGTGGATTATGTCGTGCGATCAGAGCAAGAAGATACTGCGTTAAAAGAACCTTCGGCTATTGTGAAATGGGAAAAAGATCAAATCATCATCATTCGTCCTTAAATCCAATCCATGGCACAAAAAATACTGGTGATTCAAACAGCTTTTATTGGAGATGTAGTTTTAGCTACCGCCCTGTTGGAGGCCTTACATCAACAAAATCCTGCTACATCTATTTCAATCTTAGTTAGAAAAGGCAATGAGGCATTGTTTGATACACATCCATATGTAGACAAAGTCTTGTTCTGGGATAAAAAACAAAACAAATACGGTAATTGGCTACATCTACTTTTTGAAATAAGAAAAAGTCAATTTGATGCAGTGATCAACGTGCAACGTTATGCTGCCACAGGTTTATGGACGGCATTGTCTGGTGCAAAAATGAAAATTGGTTTTGATAAAAATCCCTTCGCTTTTTTATTTACCAATACAATACAACACCAAGCTGTTGGCAATGGATTGCATGAAATAGAACGCAACCATGCTTTGTTATCACCTTTGGGTTTATTTTCGAGTGTAAAGCCAGCATTGTATCCATCTGCTCAGGATCTAAAAGCAGTGGAAGGGTATCAGTCAGTACCTTATTTGTGTATGGCGCCAGCTTCGGTTTGGTATACCAAGCAATTTCCAATGCATCAATGGATTCAGGTGTTGAATGCAATTCCTTTTGAAGGACCTATTTATTTACTTGGAGGGCCATCTGATAAATCTTTGAACGACCAGATTTTGCAAGCAGTGCAGAAAAAAAATGTAGTCAATATGGCTGGAAGACTTTCATTTTTAGCATCGGCTGCTTTACAAAAAGGAGCAGTACTCAACTATGTCAATGATTCTGCACCCATGCATTTTGCTTCTGCAGTGAATGCACCTGTTGCTGCCATTTATTGTTCTACTGTGCCAGATTTTGGTTATGGTCCATTGTCGGATACCTCTTTTATTATAGAGACAGAACAAGCTTTACCCTGCAGGCCCTGCGGATTGCACGGAAAAAAACAATGCCCATTAAAGCATTTTAATTGTGCCGAAACCATCCGCTTAGAACAAATCTATCAACCGCTCCAACAAGTGCTACACAATTAGTACTTTTGCAACAATGTCTATTGAATTAACAGCACAAGAAAAAGACCTTTTAACCATAGCAGGAGCTGCTGCGGAAAAACTAGGGATACCTGCCTATGCAGTAGGTGGATTTGTGCGTGATAAATTTTTAAATAGAAATACAAAAGACATTGACATTGTTTGTATCGGAGATGGCTTGCAATTAGCAACTTCATTCGCGAATCAATTTAGTCCCAAGCCTGCAGTTGCATTGTTCAAAACCTATGGCACTGCGCAGGTGAAACTCACAGACATTGAAATTGAATTTGTAGGCGCCCGAAGAGAATCTTATGTAAGAGAAAGCAGGAATCCAACTGTTGAACCAGGCACATTGATAGATGACCAGAATAGAAGAGACTTCACCATCAATGCCATGGCGATAGATTTGAGTGCATCCAATTTTGGTGCAGTTTTAGATCCATTCAATGGGTTGAATGATTTAGCATTAAAAATCATTCGCACACCATTGGCACCAGAACAAACATTTGATGACGATCCTTTAAGAATGATGCGTGCCATCCGATTTGCAACACAATTGGATTTTGTCATTGAGGAAAATACATTCAAAGCCATCCAGCAAATGGCAGATCGGATCAAAATTGTTTCTCAAGAAAGGATTACAGATGAGTTGCAAAAAATAATGAAGAGTAAACAACCTTCTAAAGGTTGGTATTTATTAAGAGAAGCAGGTTTATTAGCGCAAATTTTCCCGGTTTTATTAAAATTGGAAGGCGCTGAAACCCTTGATGGGATTGGCCATAAAGATAACTTCTCTCATACTTTACAAGTATTAGATAATATCGCTGCAAACACAGATGATATTTGGTTAAGATGGGCTGCCTTGTTGCATGATATTGCAAAACCAAATACCAAAAGATTTGAACCAGGGACTGGTTGGACCTTTCATGGACATGAAGTGGTGGGCGCAAGGATGGTACCTAAAATATTTACACAATTTAAGCTGCCACTAAATGAACACATGAAGCTGGTGCAAAAATTAGTGGCTTTGCATTTACGTCCTATTTCTTTGACAAAAGAAAATGTGACAGATAGCGCTATTCGAAGATTGTTATTTGATGCTGGAGAAGACATTGAATCATTGATGTTACTCTGTGCTGCAGACATTACAAGCAAGAATCAAACCAAGGTTAAAAGATATTTACAAGGTTTTGAAATGGTTAAAGCTAGGATCGTTGAAGTAGAGGAAAAAGACCAGATGCGCAATTGGCAGCCTCCTATCACTGGCGAGATGATTATGCAAATTTTTAATATTACCCCTTCAAAGCAAGTAGGCCTTATCAAGGACGCCATAAGAGAAGCTATCTTGGACGGCATCATCCCCAATGAATATGAAGCTGCGTATCAGTTTATGATTGCAGAAGCGGCTAAAATAGGCTTGCAACCGGCCCTATAAAAAAGCTCAAAATCAAGCTAATAAATACTAATTTAGCGTTTCAAAATCACCAAAATGGCCATTTTAAAATTTAGAATTTCTTGGGAAGAAGACGATGCGATTTATAGAGATGTAATGGTGAAACATACGCAACATTTTACAGACCTGCATCATATTATTTTGAAGGCTTTTGAGTTTGATGAAAAACATGATGCTACTTTTTTTAGAAGCAATGAAAAATGGCAGAGAGGCAGAGAAATTAGTAAAGCGGTGTATGAAAAAAATTATGTGGTGCCACCATTGATGATGGATGAAGTATTGATAGGATCAGAAATTTTAAATACCAACCAACAATTTGTTTATTTATATGACTTTGCAAAGTCTTGGACTTTCTTAATACAATTGATTCAAGTGATTAAGAATGCGGACGCGGATAAGGAATTGAATTATCCTATGGTGTCAAGAATTGAAGGTGTTGGCCCAATGCAATATGGCACGAAAGGTTTACTAGGTCCTAATTTTACAGATATCGAAGAGAAGTATGATTTAACGGAAGCCCAGGATGGATTTGGTGAAGAAGGAGAAGCAGACGCGCATGCGTCTGATGACGAAACAGGGCTTGGACTTTTAGGGGAAGAAGACGCGGATGCGTCTGATGAAGATTCTGATGATGAAGACGCGGATGCGTCTGATGATGAAGCAGGTTCTGATGACGCAGGTGGTATGTTTGATGATAGTTCCGAAGCCTACTAATTTTATAATATATTTATTTTGACGCCTACCGTATATATCGTTGTTGGTCCTACAGCTGTTGGTAAAACAAAGTATGCGATTACATTAGCGCAAAAACTCAAAACGGAAATTATTTCTGCAGATGCCAGACAATGTTATCAGGAATTAAATATTGGTGTGGCAAGACCATCACTCGAAGAATTGGCTACAGTCCCACATCATTTTATAGCAAGTCATTCTATTCAAGAGACGGTGAATGCAGGAACATTTGAACAATATGCATTGGCAAAAGCAACCGAGCTACTTGCACAATTTGGATCGGTGGTCATGGTCGGTGGCACTGGATTATACATTAAAGCATTTGTAGAAGGGATGGATCAAATCCCAGCGATTGATGCAGCCATACGCAGTCAAATTCAGGCCGATGTATCATTGAAAGGGATGGATTGGCTTCAAGCGCAAGTGCAAGCAAAGGATCCTGCCTATTGGGCGCAAGCAGAGCAGGGGGAACAGCAAAATATACAAAGATTATCAAGGGCTTTGGAAGTGGTGATTGGAACAGGTCAATCCATCCTTAGTTTTCAACTGCAGTCTAAAAAAACACGTCCATTTTACATAAAAAAAATTGGATTGGAGTTGCCTAGGGAGCAACTGTATGACAGAATCAATCAAAGGGTCGTGCAGATGATCGAAATGGGGTTAGAGGAGGAAGTCAATGGCTTACGCCCTCAATTTCATTTAAACGCATTACAAACTGTTGGTTATCAAGAGTGGTTGCCTTATTTTGAAGGGCAGCAAACAAAGGAGGCAGTCATACAAGCTATTCAGCAAAACACCAGACATTATGCAAAAAGGCAGTTAACTTGGTTTAAAAAAGACCCTGAAATCAATTGGAGTCAAATGGCATCATAAATTTGCATCCAATTTCGGTGCTAATTTTAGGTTGTTTTTGCACTAGGTTCTATTCCTAAGGATATTAACAATTATTATATAAAATCTTAAAGTATTTTAATCATACTCTATTATAATTAGCATTATTTTTATCAAAATATACATTCCAAAATCAATTTTTATGCAAAAAAAATCTGTCCTATTTTTTATTTGTATGCTGACTTTGTTCATCTCTCAGGTGACAGGTCAAACCATACAATTTGAGAAATACACTTTGCCGAATGGCTTAAAAGTCATTTTACATGAAGATCATTCAGCGCCTGTTGTGGCTGTAACGACTTTATACCATGTAGGTTCTAAAAACGAAGACACTGCAAGAACAGGCTTCGCCCATTTTTTCGAACATTTATTATTTGAAGGTTCAGAAAATATCAAAAGAGGGGAGTTTGATAAGTACATCACCAATGCAGGTGGTGCTTTGAATGCCAATACCTCTCAAGACCGCACTTTCTATTATGAGTTATTGCCTTCTAATCAAGTTGAATTGGGCTTATGGCTAGAAAGTGAGCGCATGATGCACGCAAAAATTGAACAAATTGGCGTGAATACTCAAAGAGAAGTTGTAAAGGAAGAAAAGCGTCAACGTGTTGACAATCGACCTTATGGATCTTTTTTAAATGAAGTCTTAAAGCGTGCTTTTAAAGTACATCCTTACCAATGGGCACCAATTGGCAGCATGGAGCATTTAAATTCTGCAAAATTAGAAGAGTTCATCAATTTTTACAACACATTCTATGTCCCAAATAATTGTGTATTGTCTATTGCGGGTGATTTTAATAAAGCCGAATTAAAAGCAAAGATTGAAGCTTATTTTGGTCCAATTAAAATGGGTACTAAGCCAATTCCAAGACCAACCATTAAAGAACCAGCTTTAGGTGGAGAGGTAAGAGATGTGATATATGATAACATACAATTACCTGGTGTATTCCAAGCTTATCGTGCACCAAAACAAGGTGGGGATGAATATTATGCATTCAATGTATTGTCAACCCTATTATCTGGTGGAGAGGCCTCTAGAATGAATAAAACTTTAGTGGATAAAAAACAACAAGCAGTGGCTGCACAGTCTGTGCCATTTTTCAATGAAGATGAAGGATTGTTTATTGCATTGGCGATTGCCAATATGGGGGTAAAAATTGAAGAATTAGAGAAAAGCATGGATAGTGTTGTGAATGAATTAAAGATGGGATTAGTAGGGGAGCGTGAATTCCAAAAAGTAAAAAATCAAATTACCACATCGCTTGTTACTGGCAACGCAACCATGGCTGGTATTGCAGAAAGCTTAGCGAACAATGAAGTGTATTTTGGAGATGCCAATTTAATCAACACAGAATTAGAGAAATACAATAAAGTAACCAGACAAGATGTATTGAATGTGGCAAAAAAGTATTTAAACAAAGACAATCGAATTGTATTGTATTATTTACCTAAAGAAAAACCTACCACCAAATAATCAAGTCATTCTAAAAAGTTTACCTTAAAATAATTTTATGAAAAAACAATTATACTTATTTCTATTTTTAGTTCCATTGGTTTCAATGGCACAGAATATAGATCGTTCAAAAGCGCCTGCTCCAGGTAAGGCGCCAATCATTCAAGTGGGTGACCCAGTTAAATTTACTTTAGCAAACGGTTTACAAGTATTTATCATTAAAAATACAAAATTGCCAAGAGTGACTGCAACGCTTTTATTAAATTATGATGGTTTTTCTGAAGGCGATAAAGCGGGTGTCGCTCAAATGGCTGGTCAGTTGTTGAAAAGAGGCACTACCACAAAAACAAAAGCACAATTAGATGAAGCGGTTGAGTTTTTAGGAGGAAGCATGTCTACTTCAAGTCAATCTGCATCGGTTAGTTCTTTAAAAGGCAATTTTCCAAGTTTATTAGATTTATTATCAGAAGTGGTTTTGCAACCAGCTTTATCTACCGAGGAATTGGAGAAAATTCGCAAGCAAACCTTATCAGGTATTGAATCAAGCAAAGACGATGCGGATGCGATTTCTGGCAATGTGGTTAAAAAATTAGTTTATGGAGCAACCCATCCTTATGGTGAAATGATGACCACTAAGACAGTGAATCAAGTGTCTATTTCGGATGTAAAAACATTTTTAAGTACCTATTGGGTGCCTAATGTAGCTTATTTGGTTTTTGTGGGAGATATCGAACCTGCTACTGCAAAAATATTAGCAGAAAAAAGTTTTGGAATCTGGAAGAAAGGTTTGGTAACAAAACAAATTTTTACCAAGCCTGTTAAGCCAAGTCAAACTTATGTAGCAATTGTAGACAGACCTGCCAGTGTGCAAAGTGTAGTAACCATTGCAGGTAGTGTTGATTTGCTTCCTGGGTCTGCCAATGTAATAGCAGGATCTGTCATGAATAATATTTTAGGTGGTGGGTTCTCAGGCCGTTTGTTTGCCAACCTAAGAGAAAAGTATGCATTTACTTATGGTGCTTATTCTTCTTTAAGTCCAAGCCGTCAAATTGGGATCTTCCAAGCAGAAGCATCTGTTAGAAATGAAAAAACAGATAGTTCAGTACAAGAATTATTACGTGAAATCAATACCATCAGAAATGAGCAAGTAGGAGAGACAGAGTTAAGTAGAATGAAGAATTATTTATCAGGCGGATTTGCAAGATCTCTTGAGAATCCTGCAACAATTGCAGATTTTGCATTGAGTATTGCAACTAATAATTTGCCTGCAGACTACTATCAAAAATACCTTACCAATTTAGCTTCTGTAGATGCTCAACAAGTAAAAGAAGTAGCTCAATTATATTTGAACCCAAGTCAAATGCATATTGTGATTGTAGGAAATGCAAAGCAAATCACGAAAGGCTTAGAAAAATATGGTCCATTAAAGTATTTTGATATTGAGGGTAATGAAATTGCTGCTCCTACAGAAGTAAAAGCAGATGCGAGTTTAACACCAGCTGCATTGATGGAAAAAGCCATTGCAGCGATAGGTACAAAGGAAGCATTAGACAATGTGAAAGATGTGCAATTAAAAGGAACAGCTAATTTAATGGGGCAGTCTTTAGAAATGAAACAAACCATTGTAATGCCAGGTAATTCAGTAACGACTATGTCCATGGGTGGCATGGCAATGATGAGACAGGCAGTTGTAGATGGTAAATACTCTGTTTCGCAACAAGGCCAGGAAGCACCTATTACAGATGATTTAAAAGAAGGTCTTGACGAATCTGCTTTTCTTGCTCCAGAGCAGTTATATCTTGCAAAAGGATATGGTTTAAAAATTGTAGGTGCAGAAAAAGTAGACGGTAAAGACGCCATTGATCTAGAAGTGACTACGCCTTCTAAGAAAGTGTCCCACCGTTTTTATGATGCTAAGACTTTCTTATTGGTAAAGACTTTAAAATCAGAAGAAGTGCCTGGTCAAGGAACAATGACACAACAACAATTTTTTAGCGGCTATCAAAATGTAAATGGTGTACAAATTTCTTCAGAGCAGTTGATTGATATGGGTCAAATGAAAATTAATATCAAGTACACAGATATTAAAGTCAACCAAGGATTAAAGCCTAGCGATTTAAAATAGTTAAAAAATAGCCTACACAAAAAAGCCATCCCTCGGGATGGCTTTTTTTATATCAATGATATAAAATCAGTTTGAATTAGAATCTGATTCCGTATCCAATATTGAATAAAACAGCCTTACTATTTTGAACAGCGATAGGGCTTGGTTTGTCAATCAATCGATAAGGTACTACTGCATCTCGATTGGTTGCACTAGAAATAGTAAAGTCTACAAAATATTTATTGGTTCTATAACCAATACCACCAGATACAATGAAACGAGATGGTGTTACTAATGTTGTACCATTTTCATCTGCAAATTCATTTTTATAAGGGCTGCCATAATAAGCAGTACCAGCTCTTGCCATCCAGTTGCTTGTTAATTTGATTTCAGAACCAATTTTGATGTTCAAATTGTTCTTATAAGTGGCTTTCGTGGTGTTGTTTAAGTCATCATAATAGTCAGCACTTTCTTGATCAAAATCATTGGCATAAAAACGTGTTCCAGCATAATTTACCCACTCAATATCCGCACTGATAAAGCCTAATGGTTGTGTTGGTTTACCTGGACTTGCAAAAAAGTAGCTACCACTAAAAGTGGCCTTAGTTGGTGTCATCACGGTATACTCTCTCACACCCGCATTCCCATTGTTTAATTCATCTGAACTTGCAGAAACGATTCCTGCGTATGACTCTGTATTCGTTGTCATGTCTGCAGATAGCTTATCTCTAAAACTAATCAACTGTGGTGTATGCAATGCAAAACCAAGACGTAAGAAGGATTCTGGTTTGTAGATGATACCCAATTTAGCACCAATACCCCAACCTCTAGAACTAAAATCTTCATTGAAAATAAAGCCGCCAAATTCATTTTTAGTATTGGTTGTCGAAAGGTCTGTTTCTGAAACTTGTAAAGATCGATTGAAGTTCACAATAGGCAATACGATACTTGCGCCTAGGTATAATTTGTCCTGCACATTACCGCCCCAACCAAATGTTAATTCATTAGAACTTCCGCTAGTGTAAGAGTCAAATGTTTGGTTCACACCACTAGAAATAGGCACTAAACTTTGATAACCTGGATTGCCATTTGAGTCTGTTGAAGTATCAATTAAAAAAGTTCTAAATGCCAATGAGCTACCAAAAATATAGTTATTGTCTGCAGCGCTCATGCTTGCATTGTCATAGTATAATTCCTCTAAGAATTTTTCTGAGTAACTACTAAAATTATTAACGCCTTTAAAACGTTCTCTGCTATTGAAATTTGCTAATTGTGTAAAGCTTATAGCAAAAGCAGTGCTAGAATAGCCTCTGTTTTTTTTGCCATCTGCAATTACAATACCTAAATTAGCTAATGCAGATAGGTTGTTAGAAGTGCTTGAATTTGTCCCTTTATATTTGTAATCTGTTTCGGTATTTAAATACTTACTTGTTATAATTAGTTCGCCGGATTTGTAAAAGCCTAAACCAGCAGGATTGATATGCGCTGCTGATAAGTCACCCCCTAAAGATCCCATTGCGCCGCCTAATGCATTGCTACGTGGAGTTCCATAGGGTGCAAACCAAGATAGCCTTAAACCATCTTCTGGGCTTTGTGCTTGTAAACTTGCACTTACGAATACTAAAATGCCTATTATTATTTTTTTCATATTGCTTGCTATTGTACTGTAAAAATTCACCAAATTAAAAATCATGTAGCTATACCCTAAAGGATTAATTGCCTCCTCTTGGTGGTCTTGAACTTGGAGCAGAACCACTACTATTGAATCCACCACTTCTTCCACCAGCATTGTTATTCATTGATGGCGCAGTATTGGTATTTGTGTTAGAGTTGCTTGATTTATTTTGGTTGCTATTGCTAAATCCACCATTGTTAAAATAACGTGCTGGTCGATCAAAACTATTTGCTTGATTGGCGTTGGTGTTATTGGTCGTCACACGTCTTAATAAATTGCCAAACCCACTGTTTAAATTTGGATTGCCTGTGTATCGTGTTGTTCCATTGGTGGTATTAGAAAAATTATTTGCATTGTTATAATTTCTATTTGTTCTATATGCAGCTAAAGCAGGTGCACTTGTTTGCAGGGCTCTTGGCGTGTAATTATTTCTTTGCATTGGGAAATTACCTACACCGCCACCATAAAAAATGGGTCTGTATGGATTCCAGTATCCAGCGTAGTAAGGGTTCCATCCGCCCCAACCGCCAAATCCGCCGCCCCATCCACCGAAGCCACCGCCCCAACCGCCAAATCCGCCACCCCAGAATGGATCCCAGAAAGGGTCATAGCCAAATCCGCCGCCCCATCCACCGAAGCCTCCGCCCCAGCCACCAAAACCGCCACCCCAACCACCAAGGCCACCGGCCCATCCGCCAAATCCTCCAAATCCACCGTATCCACCAAATCCTCCGAAACCACCATAACCCATGCCAAAGCCAACTCTAAAACTAGGATTGTTCCAATAGCCAAAATCGTCGATGCTTGACCAACGGTTTCTGTTCGCCACTTTTAATCTTAAAAAGCGGTCGTCCTGATAGTTTTGATAATCTTGGTATTCGGCTTCTTCTGAAGCTTCCGCCTCGGTTGAATTATTTCTAGCAGTTGTTTTTGTACTTGTTTCCGCCTCTTTAGAAGGTGTAAAATATAGATCGTCCGTGGCAGCAGTCGTCGTTTGTTGTAAACTCGTACAGCTGGTTAAGAAAAAACTACAAGCCATTAATAGAACGATGGCGTTGAACCCAATGAGGGATAGGTTGCGTTGCTTTTTCATG
>CAMBDE010000022.1 GCA_945865295.1 Chitinophaga pinensis
TCAAGCTATAAATTTACTTAGGTTACTCATAATCAATAAGATTTAGTCTTATTTTTGCTAAAATTATTCCCTATGTCTGTAGTTGACTTGATTTTGCCAAAATTGGGTGAGAGTATCATGGAAGCAACCATCTTAAAATGGCATAAAGCTGTAGGAGATACCATCCAATTAGATGAAACATTACTTGATATTGCTACAGATAAAGTTGATAGCGAAATACCTTCAAGTACTGCAGGTACCATTATAGAAATTTTATTTGAAGTCAATGCAGTTGTGCCGATTGGAACTGTTATTGCAAGAATACAAACAAGCGGTAGTATTGAATCAACAACCATTGAAACGATCCAAGCACCATCAATTATTGCGCCGGTTCCAGATCCAATTATTCTAGAAGAAGTACCTTTTACACCTTCTGCTAAGAATGTTGAAATACAACAAGAAAATTCCAATGAGGTTCGTTTCTTCTCTCCATTGGTTTTAAATATTGCTCAAAACGAAGGGATTAGTTTAAATGAATTACAACAAATTCCTGGAACTGGAAGTCAAGGACGTGTTTCTAAAAAAGATATTTTAAATTATGTAGCGCAGAAAAAAGCTGGACTAGTTCAGCCAACAATAGTTGCTCAACCAGCTATGAATGCTGTATCCACATCTGCTACTGCTAATACAAACAATTCTATTCCACAAGTTCAAAATTCAAATTCAACTGTTTCCAATATTTTTCCAAATGCTGATCATGGATTTAACACATCAAATGGTGCCAGTAAATTTGCTAACCCAGATGAAGTGGTTATTACTGGGAACACAGAAATCATTGAAATGGATCGTATGCGTAAGCTCATTGCAAAGCATATGGTTGATAGCGTTCAAACAAGTCCGCATGTCACTTCTTTTGTAGAAGCGGATGTAACCAATATGGTAGTTTGGAGAGAGAAAGTGAAACAACTATTTGAAAAAAGAGAAGGTACTAAATTAACTTTTACACCAATGTTCATGGAATGTATTGCAAAAGTTTTAGAGCAATTTCCATACATCAATTGTAGTTTACAAGGGGACAATATCATTTTAAAGAAAGACATCAATATTGGCATGGCCACTGCCCTACCTTCTGGCAACTTAATAGTTCCAGTGATTAAAGGTGCGAATCAATTGAGTATAGTTGGATTGAGTAAAGCCGTTAATAATTTAGCAAATGCGGCTAGAAACAATCAATTAAAACCTCAGGACACGCAAGGTGGTACTTTTACAGTAACCAATGTAGGTACATTCGGATCCATTATGGGCACCCCTATTATTCCACAACCACAAGTTGCTATCCTTGCTTTAGGTGCCATTAAAAAACGCCCAGTAGTGATAGAAACCCCTTCGGGAGATGCCATTCTTGTTCGACATATGATGTACTTATCTATGAGCTACGATCATAGAATTGTAGATGGTGCAATGGGTTCCAGTTTCTTATCAGCAGTCGCAAAGGAATTTGAACAATGGGATCAAAATAGACAATGGTTTCAATATGTTTAATTAAAAATATTTCCCATAAAAAATAAAGCCCCAATCTGGGGCTTTATTTTTTTGTAATTAGTAGGTATTAAAATCATGTGTATTATAATCCTAATCCTAGGTCTCTTCCCTTCATGATGGCAGGAACCCCTTTGGACATCCAGATTGGCATTGGTGCACCTTTTAAATAATGATCAAAAAACTGTTGTTCTCTAATTTGTATGTCTTTTCTATTTTTTCTTTCCACTAAATTATGTGCTTCGTTATTATATACCAGCATCCAAATTGGTTTTGCTAATCTGCGCATGGCAGTAAACATTTCAATTCCTTGATACCAAGGCACTGCATCGTCTGCATCATTACTCATAATAACGATAGGCGTTTTAACTTTATTCAATTCAAACAAAGGTGAATTTTTAATGTATAAATCTGGACGCTCCCATAAATTTGCACCTATCCTGCTTTGTGTTTTTTCATATTGAAATTGTCTATTAATGCCAGCACCCCATCGAATGCCACCATAAGCACTTGTCATATTGACAACTGGGGCGCCTGCCCATGCTGCAGCATATAAATTGGTTTTAGTAATTAAGTAGGCTATTTGATACCCACCCCAGCTTTGACCTTGCAATCCAATTCGAGTACTATCAATAAAACCTTTTTGAACCATTGCCCTAGTACCACTCAAAATATAATCATATGCACCCTGCCCAGGATAACCTTTTTTATACCAAATATCTGGTACAAATACTACATAGCCACGACTCACAAAGAATGGAATATTCAATCTAGATGGTGTTGGCGATGGTGCTAAATAATTATGAAGGGTCTGATTGTTTCTTTCATAAAAATAAACAATCATTGGATACTTCTTTTTGGCATCAAAATCTTCTGGTAAGTATAAAATACCTTCAGCAGTTCTGCTTGTGTAAGCTTTCCATTTTACCAATTGAGATTGCATCCAATTGTAATTCGCTTGTTGTGGATTGATCGCAGTTAAAGCAATGGATGTTTGCTTTTCTTGTGTAAATGAATATGGATAAATATTTGCAGCATTTTTTTCATCTTCTTGCATCACAATCAATTGATTCGATTTTTTCGCACCTACAATAGTTGTGAAATGCATTGGTTGTTCTGTCATTGTAAATAAAGTCCTATTGCCCATATCTAATAATGCAATCCCCTCTTTTTTATCCACTTCATTGTAGAACCTTAGTAAAATTTGATCTTTAAAGCCAATGAATTTTTTATCCTCGTCTAATTTAACAAATCGATATTCTTTTTTAGAAGATCGTCCTTTAGTTAATAGCTGAGAGGCATTCAATCCGGTGGCATCTACTAACCAAAGATCATAGCGATCATAGAGGATAAAGCTTTTATGATTGTCCATCCACATCGCTATACCATATGCATTTGGTTCATCAGGTACGTCATTATCCTCGTCATACAATGGGAATTGAATATCTTTTGCAATTTGCTTGGTCTGCAATGTGTTCGTATTATAAGATTTAAATTGTTTTGCTATTTCATCATAAAATACGACTAAGTTACCATCATATGAAGGGGTGACTAAACTGCCCTTTAAACCTTTTTGAATGAGTTGCTTTTGACCAGTTATGGTATTCAATGCATATAAATCTCTTTTGCCATAACCTTCCCATTGACTAGCAATGGTGAAACTAGAATCAATATTGGCAATCGCTACCTGCCCATCGCCTTCCATCGTCATTTGTATTTGACGATCATTGATTTTTCCTAAATAGGTGAATTGACTGCTTGCAGGCCTATAAATCATGGCCTCTGTTCCCTTCAAACTTGTCTCAAGACTTTTTAATTGAGTAGACTGTAGATTGGCATCATTGTAATTCCAAATATCTAAACTCACTCTATCAAATTCAGGCAAACTAGTATCTTTCACTGGTAAGATGGGTTGAATACCAAAACTCAATAAAGCGCCAGACTTGCTAAAATTCAACTTTTTATCTCCTCCAATGGTATATTGATTTGGCATAACAATCGCTGTTTTGTTAGAAACAAATTGTGCCGAATCCATCTCATGCTTATAATAAGCAAGGGTGAAATTTTTTTGCAAGGCTTTATCAGTGCTATCTTTTTCAATTAAATAAGCCAACTGCTTACCTTCTTTGTCCCATGTAAAATTAGTTGCAGCATAAAAACGACTGTTAATAGTTTTTAAATTTGTATCAGCAATGGAGGCTAAAAGAACTTTAGCTTCATTTAATTTTGTTTTGACTTGATACAGCATGACGCCTTCCCCTTTTGGATGCATGGCATATTCGCTAATATTATTAAATACCCTTTCTTGACCAGTATTTAAATCTCTAAAATAAAGTTGTGCGCCGTCTTTTTTGATATCCGTCTTTGGATCATTTAAATAGGCGATGACATCACTTCCAAATTCAGGGACTTGATAACTTCTTACAGCTGGAATTCTATTGATATTGACATTGGCTAAGGTTAAAATAGCCAAACTATCTTTTGGCATTTCTTCTGGTTTTTTCTTTCCAATCTTAGCTTTTCTTGTTTCTTCGAAACTTGGCTTAATCTTTGCAATCAAAAACGCATTGTTTTCAGTAAATTTTGATTGTGTGCCACGTTCGATTTTGATGATTTGATTTGTTTTAAGATGTCTAATATACAAATTTGCGTCACCTTCTTGTGGAGCAACAGTATAAGACATCCAATTGCCATCATTGGACAATACCACATCTTTAATTGACTGCCATTGGTCATAAACGGTATGATCTAATGGTTTTTTTTGTGCTTGAACTGTAATAGATAACAATAACAAGCAAGAACATAGTATACGCTTCATATTGGGATAAATTGAATAACCAATTTACGATAAGTTTTATATAAAAAACAACAATTGAGATATAGTTTTATGATTAACTATTTGGACTTTTGCTGACGCAAAACTCTTATCATCTGAAGCATTACCGAAATGGCAATCAAGCTCATGCCTATATAAAAACCCATTCCCATTTGTTTGTGTTCTTGGAAGAATACAATTGCAATAATGATCCCATATACGGGCTCTAGATTAAGGGAAACGTTCAGGGTAAAAGCACTAATATTTTTAAGGGCATTGAGCATCAAATGATTGGCTAATACTGTACAAACCAAGGATAAAATAATGAGCCAGAACCAATCATTTTGTGAAGGGAAACTAAAAGTAGTCTGCTGAAACAAACCAATGCCTACAATAATAATTGAAAGGAAGCCTAATCCTCCAATCATCTCAAAAGTTTGGATGGTCTGCGTGGTATATTGATCTGTTAATCTTTTATTGATGATAGTAAAAATGGATGCAAAAAATGCGGAAACTAATCCAACCAAAATACCTGTTCTAAAATGGATATCAAATTGAAAAATGCATAAAATCCCAATGAGGCTGAGTAAACCAATAAAA
This sequence comes from Chitinophaga pinensis, assembly GCA_945865295.1. Classification (GTDB taxonomy): domain Bacteria; phylum Bacteroidota; class Bacteroidia; order Chitinophagales; family Chitinophagaceae; genus Sediminibacterium; species Sediminibacterium pinensis_A. The sequence continues at coordinate 4,934 of CAMBDE010000022.1, forward strand.
ATATCGTTCCAGATAAATTTTGTTTTAAAAAAGAATGGTTCAAGGACTGCTGTAAAAAGACCTACACTAGAAATACAAACCAATGCAATAGATACATTCGCTAATTTGATGCTGCCATAAAAACAAACCCAGTGGATAGCAATCAGAACACCAATCAACATCAATTTCCCTTTATCTTTTAATGGAACTTTAGTTGGCTGTTGATGCAATAAATAGATTGGAAATAATACTATAACAGTCAATAACATTCTGTAAAACACCAGGTATAAACCATTTAATTGAATTAAATTACCAAGTGGTGCTGTCAATCCTGCTAAAAAGACAAATACATGTAATTGTATTAAAGATCGCTTAAAGCTGCTCACGCTTGATCTGTTTGATAAAGCGTCCAGTGAAAGATTGCCATTGCATACTAATTACTCCAAGCACAGCTTCTTTTATAATCCCTTTAGACATTTTACTCACACCAATTTTTCTGTCAATAAAAGTGATGGGCACTTCTTTTAATTTAAAGCCTAATCTCCAAGAAGCAAATTTCATTTCAATTTGGAAAGCGTATCCTATAAATCTAATTTGATCCAATTGCATCGCTGCTAAAACTTTGTTTTTATAACACATGAATCCTGCAGTGGGGTCTTTTACAGGCATCCCTGTTATAATTCTTGTGTAAAGTGAGCCACCCTTTGAATAAATCAATCGATCTAAGGGCCAATTTTCTGTCGCACCTCCTTTAACATACCTACTGCCAATGGCGACATCAGCACCACTTTCACATGCTGCTAGTAATTTATCTAAGTCTAAAGGATTGTGAGAAAAATCGGCATCCATTTCAAAAATATAGTCATAATGATTGGCTAAAGCCCATTCGAATCCATGAATATAGGCTGTACCTAAGCCAAGCTTCCCTTTCCTTTCTTGAATAAAAATTTTATCAGGATGCACTTGCATCAATTCTTTAACAATATTGGCTGTGCCATCTGGAGAACCATCATCCACCACTAAAACATGGTATTGATTACCAAGGACTATGACTGCATGGATAATTGCAGCAATATTTTCCTTTTCATTGTATGTTGGTATGATGACAATTTTTTTCACTTTCTATTGCGGGGATATAGTATAAATAGCTGTTTTTGTTGTATAAATATAATTTATTTATTTAATATCGTCCTATTTAAAATCTCTGTAAGCTTTTGTTTTGTGTGTAAGGCAAAATCTCCCTTCATCATCCAATCATAGTATTGAGGTTCCTCTTTTAATACCTGGGTAACTGGTTTCCCCTTGTGTTTACCAAAATTGAAAATTTCAACACCATTTTCCATGATAAATCTTCGGGCAAAATCTACAATTTGATCCTCTCCAGTAAATTTTACAACAGACTCCACCGTATTACCAATCGCTGGATAGCGTTCTAATTGTGCTTCTAATACCTCCCAGGTTGCTGTAGCATCCGCTTCGGCTGTATGAGCATCTTCCAAACTTTTATCGCAATAAAACTTATAAGCAGCAGTTAGGGTGCGCTGCTCCATCATATGAAACACTTTCTGCACATCCAATAACTTTCTAGTTTCAATATCAACAGAAATCCCTGCTCTTAAAAATTCCTCATTTAACATTGGAATATCAAAACGATTGCTATTGTACCCTGCCAAATCTGATCCTTCTAAAAATTGCTTAATCTCATTGGCTACTTGCTTAAATGTAGGCGCATCTTTGACCATTTCATCTGTAATACCATGAACCGCAGTAGTCACAGCCGGAATGGGCATTTCTGGATGGATTAATTTACGTTTAACGATTTTAGATCCATCAGGCATGATTTTTACAATAGCAATTTCCACAATTTTATCTGTGCTAACATTGACACCAGTAGTTTCTAAATCTATAAAACAGATAGGTTGGGAAAGTTGTAATCGCATATATTATATTATAGAACGAAGTTAATCAATCTGCTATACTAAATAACAGATTCAGGATAAAATACTTCAAAAGAATTGTGTAATTTTACAACTTAAATCAGCTTCAATGAATTGGCATCCAATCAACTCTATAGATCAATTAGAACAAATTAAAGCGGCATCCTTTATCACCCCACAAGTCATCTTTAAACATAGTACAACTTGTAGTATTAGCAGGATGGCTTTGGATAGATTTGAACGTGCTGCATCCCCAGAAAAGGTTGATTTTCATTATTTAGACCTATTGAATTATAAAGCAATTTCAAATGAAATAGCTAGCTTTTTTCAAGTGCACCATGAATCACCTCAAGTCATTTTAATTAAAAATGGGGAATGCATCTATGATGAGAGCCATTATGGTATCATGATGGACGAACTTATATCCTTTCTATAATCATTGCACTTGCTCCACCGCCGCCATTACAAATCGCTCCAGCGCCATACTTGGCCTGATGATCCTGTAAAATATGCGTTAGGGTCACAATAATTCTTGCACCACTACATCCTAATGGATGTCCAAGTGCTACAGCGCCTCCTCTTGTATTCACTTTAGAAGCATCTAGCTTTAATAATTTTGTATTGACAATACCTACAACAGAAAACGCTTCATTGAATTCAAAAAAATCAATGTCTACTGAGGATAAATTAGCTTTTTTTAATGCTTTTGGTAAGGCTAAAGAAGGTGCAGTTGTAAAGTATTTTGGATCATGCGCTGCATCCGCATAACTCGTGATTTTAGCTAAAGGCTTTAATCCTAGTGCTTTCATTTTTTCCCCACTCATTAAAATAAGAGCAGCAGCGCCATCATTCATCGTACTTGCATTTGCTGCTGTAACAGTGCCCTCTATAGTGAAAGCGGGATTTAAACTTGCAATCTTATCAAATTTAACATTGAATGGTTCTTCATCTTTATCGATTGTGATAGGATCCCCTTTTCTTTGAGGAATCACTACAGGAACAATTTCATTCACAAACAATCCTTGCTCAATTGCAGCCTGAGATTTTGTGTAACTACCAATAGCAAATTCATCTTGCTCTGCTCTAGTAATTTTGTTTTCAGTAGCACATAAGTCTGCAAAATTACCCATAGCAACCTGATCATAGACGTCTACTAAACCATCTTTAGCCAGTCCATCTAATAAGGATGTATCGCCATATTTATTTCCCCAACGTTGATGCATATTGTAAAATGGCACATTACTCATACTCTCCATGCCGCCAGCCACCACAATCTCCGCATCCCCTAAAAGAATATTTTGAGCAGCTAGTGCTATGGATTTCATGCCACTCGCACATACTTTATTAATAGTTGTACAAATTACTTTATCTGGCAAACCAGCTAGTTTTGCTGCTTGTCTTGCAGGTGCTTGGCCTAAACCAGCTTGAATGACAGAACCCATATACACTTCATCTACTAAATTAGGATCTAATTGGATTTTTTCCAATGCACCCTTAATGGCAATAGCGCCTAATTGCGTTGCAGTACAATTTTTTAATGACCCACCAAAAGAACCAATTGGGGTTCTTATCGCTGCTACTATAAAAACTTCTTTAGACATAGAAAAATGATTAAAAGTAAATAATTAGGGTTTTAAATATTGTGTTTTAAACTTCTGGAGAAGTTGGATATGCTAAAGTTTCAGGTTTTTCTTGCACTTCTGGAATCAAACGTATTCCTCCTTCTTCTAAAGTGATTTTTTTTGCTTTATACAAGATGCCCACATTCATTTTAAATGCTTTCTTACTGATACCAAAAAAAGCGTAAATGTCTTCAGGTGAAGATTTATCATGATACGGTAAAAAACCTTTATGTAATTTTAATAACTGAATCAATTTAACTTGATCATCATCTAATTTCTCCACTCCTTGTTTACCAATGCCAATATCTAATTTATTATCTTCTCTGATTTTTTTAACAAACCCTTCATCAATCATTTGACCAATATGTAAATGGGTAAACACTTCATTTTTATAAACCAATCCTTGGTGGACTTGATTTACAATAACGACATAACCAATATCACTCTCTCGGTATACTTGTAATTTAACTTTCTCTCCTTCTTTTACAGTTAGTAGATCATTGCTAATTTGATTGTCAATTTTTTCTGTCGCTGCAACCCTACCTGTTTGTTTGTCTAAATAGAGTTTAACCAAATACTTTCCACCCAATCGCATACTTGATAATTGTTGCGATACTGGAACAAATAAATCCTTCATTAAGCCCCAATCTAAAAATGCACCTTGACCCGTAATGTCAACAACTTTTAAAGCAGCAATATCACCCACAACAGCAAAAGGCTCTTGTGTTGTGGCAATTAATCTATTATCAGAGTCATGGTATACAAATACACTAATGGTATCACCCACTTGTAATCCCGATGGCACAAAACGCTTAGGTAACAATACCCCTTCCGCACCATCGTCCATATAAAAACCAAAATCCACCTTTCGGTCTACACGCATTAAATTAAATTGACCGACATTGATGGTTGACATAGTACTTGGTTTTATACAAAATTAGAACAATTCTGGCTGTTCGTCATTAGGATCTTTGATGACTACTTTTTTTTCCCATTCCATTTCGATCGTTTTACTAAAATCAACCAATTTGGTGCCTACCGCTTTAGATCCCATCACATCCACCATTTTACTCACTTTGAACTTCGCTTTTCTTACCTGAGTCCCTTTGCCAGAAACTACCACTAAGACAGGTTCAATATGGGTCGTTACAGCAGCCACATAATTGCCATTGCCTTCTTTAATGAATGAAAATGGTGTTTTTAAAGTGGAGGTTTCAATTTTAAAACGCTTGATATTGAATTGTAATTTCTCTTTATCTAAATACACCGCCGTAATCACTTTTAAGGGATTAAATTTCTCTATAAAGATGACTTTCTCTGGATCAAATCTTTGTGTCAATTCTGTATCAGTTACTTCATAAAGTCCATCTTTATCAATGACAATTAATTTTTCGTCTTCAAAAGTGCCTAAGTAAAGTCCTTTTTCATCGGTATTCAATCTTCCAAACTTATCGTCAAACCATAATTTTCTACCTAACAAAGTACTTTTGCCAGCTTCTTTTAACTTAACTATTTTAACAGGGTATTTTGTTACTTGATTACCCACACTGGTTCGTCCTTTAACTTCTAAGGTTTCAAAAAAGAAATCAAATTCTTTAATTCTTGCACTACAATTTGGACTCAATACAATTTTTACCGACTCGGCTTCTCCATTTGGGTTAATAGAGAAATAATGTACTTTAGATTTTTCTAAATTTTTTGCTAAAACGTATTCTTTATCTCTAGTAATACCAGTCACATTAAACCGTTTTGCATAACTAATCCCAGAAACACCATCCACATAAATCATATTGTAGGTAGTACGTTCATCGTTTTTCTGGAAAACAGCTGCATGTAATATATCTTTCCCTATAAAAATTTTATCAGATACTTTAACCACTTTCATTGTACCACCTTTGGTAAACGCAATGATGTCATCGTAATCAGTACAGTCGCATAAAAATTCATCTTTCTTTAAACTTGTACCAATAAAACCTTCTGATCTATTGATATAAAGTTTCGTATTTGCAATAGCCACTTGTTTTACTTGAATGGTATCAAACTCCTTTAGTTCAGTTTTACGTTCTTTACCTTTACCATATTTCTTTTGTAAGTTTTCATAATAACTTACTGCATAATCTATTAAATTTTCAAGGTTGTTTTTAACTTCCTTAATTTCTGCTTCTATAGATTTGATTTGTGCAATTAATTCATCAATGTCAAGTTTATAAATTCTTCTTACTGGCTTGTCTGTTAATTTCAATAAATCTGCTCGCTCAATTGGCTTTTTGAATTTCTTTTTAAATGGTTCAAATGCTTTGTCAATGGCATCAATTACTTTCTCCCAGTTAAGGTGTTTTTTCTCTAGTTCTTGATAAATTTTTTCTTCAAAAAATATTTTTTCTAAACTAGTGAAATGCCATTTATCCAATAATTCTTGCAAATTAATTTCTAATTCTGCTTTTAATAATGCTTTTGTATGGTCTACTGAATATCTTAATAAATCACTTGCCCCTAAAAATTGTGGACGTTGATTCACAATCACGCATACATTGGGTGATAAGCTGATTTCACAATCTGTAAAAGCATACAATGCATCAATCGTAATGTCTGGAGAAATGCCAGTCGCTAAGTCAATCTGAATTTCAACTTCAGCCGCAGTCACATCTATGACTTTTTTAATTTTGATTTTACCTTGGTCATTTGCCTTGGTAATACTTTCCATCAATTGGGTTGTTGTGACACCATAGGGTACATCTTTGATGACCAATGTCTTTTTGTCTAATTCTTCGATATGTGCCCTTACTCTAACTTTTCCGCCACGTTTACCATCATTATATGCCGAAGCATCTACCATGCCTCCTGTTTGAAAATCTGGTAATAATTCAAATTTACGTCCTCTCAAATATTTTACAGAAGCATCTAATAGTTCATTGAAATTATGTGGCAATATCTTAGTAGATAAACCAACAGCAATACCATCAGCCCCTTGAGCTAATAATAGAGGAAACTTCATGGGTAAAGTAACAGGTTCATTTTTTCGCCCGTCATAACTGAGTGACCAATCCGTTGTTTTTGCGTTAAATGCTACTTCGAGCGCAAATTTGCTTAATCTGGCTTCAATATAACGTGATGCAGCAGCAGAATCACCCGTTCTTACATCCCCCCAGTTTCCTTGAGTTTCGACCAATAAATTCTTTTGTCCAATATTGACCAATGCATCTCCAATACTAGCATCACCATGTGGATGGTACTGCATGCTCTGTCCAATGATATTGGCCACTTTATTAAATCTACCATCGTCCATTTCCTTCATGGCATGTAGAATCCTTCTTTGAACAGGCTTTAAGCCATCTTCAATTGCGGGTACTGCCCTTTCTAAAATAACATAAGAAGCATAGTCAAGAAACCAGTTTTTATACTGTCCTTGTACGCCAGATACGTTCTCTGTTACCCTACTTAAATTTTTTTCTTTTGCCATAACTATGCTAATTCATTCCGACTAGATCCGATGGGTATCTTCACTTCCGTCACTTAAACTATTTAATTCAATAAAAACAATATCCGTAATTGCGGTTAATTCATGCCAAATGTTTGCAGGAATTTTTACCCTTATTGGCGCAATCAATTCGATTGTATTTTCTTCATTTGTTACTAGATCCTTCCAATGTAAATTTGCTGTTCCTTGCACTAAAAGCATATCCTCTGGATTTTTACCTGCCGAAATCCCTTTATGATAATGTTGTCCACTTATTGTACCAGCATTTCTGTAGACCAATAAAAATTCACCTGTTCTATCTGTACTAAAATAATGCAGGGCACCACGCTCATCAACTGCTTTTATATCTATTGGGTGAACTTGTACAGACATATTGAATGATTTATGCTTCAGTTTCGTTTATCACATTAGATCCACCAGGCATTTGAACGACCATATCTTTCCAACCTTTAGACCAGTCGCCAGCAATGACTAATTTACCAGCTTCTTCTAAAGCCTTTAAACGAGCTACGATAAAAGCATCACCCAATTTCACTTTTAACTTAGCCATGATATTGGACAAAGCACTTGGTAATTTTTGAGCATTCTTCGTAAGTAAGGCTATCATTTCATTGTCATAACAACCAATATGCATGCTGACTAATTTCTTACCCCCTTCTAAAAACCTAACGCCTTCATTTTCTTGACACAATTTTTTCCATTCATCAGGATCCAATTCAAATTCACTTAAAGTAATTGGTCTAGCTAATTTTTTGGCTTTTAAAAACTCTTTAGGTTCTATTTGACTTAAATGTGTTGGATAAAATAATTGACCTTTTTCATTTAAGAAAGGCAGGTTATTTAAATACAATACATGAATTCTGCTTTGGTATGCTTTAAACTGGCTCATCAACCAATAATAGCCCGATACATCGTGCGCGTTTTGGCCCATCCAAATCCAAATCATTTCATTTTCATCATGGTTCAATGAATTGATTAACTGATGTATTGTTAATGTATCATCCACTATATCTAATTGATCTTCATAGGGGGAATAGGCTAAGACCCCTTTCCACCAATCTCTTCTGGCTTGAAATCCTTCTGTCTCATAAATATCCATCAAAGGACCAACTGCATAGTCGTCCTTTATCTCAATGATCTTTCCAGATAAAGTCTCATCTAATTCAATAGCTGATTCTAAAGCAGCTATATCTGCGGTATTAAATACTATGTGTATCATTTGCTTTGTCTAATTCAACTTTTAAATTATTGATAATAAAATCTTGTCTTTCTGGGGTATTTTTTCCCATATAATATTCTAACAAATGTTGAATATGATCGCCTTGTTCTAAAATAACTGGCGCTAATTTAATATCAGCATTGATAAATTTTCCAAATTCATCTGGACTAATTTCACCCAGCCCTTTGAATCGAGTGATTTCAGGTTTATTTCCTAATTCACTAATTGCTTTCTGCTTTTCTGATTCATCATAGCAGTAAATAGTCTTTTGTTTATTTCTTACACGGAATAATGGTGTTTCCAAAACAAAAACATGGCCTCTCTTTACTAAATCAGGGAAGAACTGTAAAAAGAAGGTCAACATCAACAATCGAATGTGCATCCCATCCACATCGGCATCGGTTGCAATCACAATATTGTTGTAACGTAATCCATCTAATCCATCTTCAATATTTAATGCATGCTGTAATAAATTAAATTCCTCATTCTCATACACCACCTTCTTTGTTAAACCAAAAGCATTCAATGGCTTACCTCTTAAACTGAAAACAGCTTGTGTATCTACATTTCTTGATTTGGTAATACTACCACTTGCAGAATCACCCTCTGTTATAAATAAAGTACTATTTTGTTGTGTTGAAATAAAAATCTCTTTATTCTTAGTAGGCAGTTCGTCATTCAAATGCACTCTACAATCTCTTAATTTCTTATTGTGTAAATTGGCTTTTTTAGCACGTTCATTGGCTAATTTTTTAATGCCTGCTAATTCTTTTCGTTCGCGTTCATTTTGTTCAATTCTTTTCTTTAATTCTTCTGCAACAGTAGGATTTCTGTGTAAAAAATTATCCAATTCTTTTGCTAAAAATTCAGTGATGAAATTTTTCATACTAGGGCCACCATCTGCTACATTCTGTGAACCTAGTTTTGTTTTAGTTTGACTTTCAAATACTGGCTCTTGCACTCTAACAGACACAGCTGCAACAATACTTGTTCTGATATCCGATGCTTCATAATCTTTTTTATAAAAATCACGAATCACTTTTACATAGGCTTCTCTAAATGCTTGTTGATGTGTACCACCTTGCGTAGTGAACTGTCCATTCACAAATGAAAAAATATCTTCACCATAATCATTGTTATGCGAAATGGCGACTTCGATATCCTCCCCTTTTAAGTGCATGATGGGATACCTTAATTCATCGGGATTGGTTTTACGCTCTAATAAATCCAATAAGCCATTCTTGCTAATAAATTTTTTATCGTTAAACTGAATGACTAAACCTGCATTTAAATAACAATAATTCCATAACTGACCCTCAATATATTCATAGATGTAATGGTAGTTTTTGAAAACCGTAGCATCAGGCGTAAAGACGACCAAAGTTCCATTAGATTCTGTCGTTTTTGATTCCTTGGTTTCTTCAATCAAAAGGCCTCTTTTAAAACTAGCCGATTTTTGTTTGCCCTCTCTATAAGCAGTTACTAAAAAGTCTTCACTCAAAGCATTGACTGCTTTAGTACCTACACCATTTAACCCAACTGATTTCTGGAATGCCTTACTATCATATTTTGCCCCAGTATTGATTTTACTTACTACATCCACAATCTTACCAAGAGGAATACCTCTGCCATAGTCACGAATGGTTACTGTTTTGTCTTGGATAGCAATTTCCACTTGTTTACCATAGCCCATGGTATGCTCATCGATACAGTTATCTATGACCTCCTTCATCAATACATAAATCCCATCGTCTGGTGCAGACCCATCACCCAACTTTCCAATATACATTCCTGGACGCAAACGAATATGCTCCTTCCAATCTAATGACCTGATGGAGTCTTCATTATATTCTGCCCCTATTTTTGCTTCTGCCATAATTATCAATACTTTACGAGCAATAAATGCCCTAATCAAGCTGCAAATCTAATACTCCAAGTAAGTTTTGCAATCTAAATATTTGCAAAACTGGTCAAATGTGGATAAAAGGATTAAAGCATTATCTTTATCCCATCAAAAAAGAAGCTAGATATCCTATCACCGATCTTGATTTTATCAAAAATAAGGCCGTTGAACTTGAAGCAGAAAACCTTGAATTCCAAGAATTTTTAAGGAATTTAGATAGTTTAAGCCTTGATAAAGCTGTTTTTGAGCTATCGGAAGCTATTTCACCAAAAATTGAATGCACTGACTGTGGTAATTGCTGTAAAAGCTTGATGGTCAATATCGATGAAAATGAAGCCAACCATTTATCCGCCCATTTAGGTCAGACTAGGGACGAATTTGACCAAAAATACCTGGACAAGGGTGACTCTGGCAGAATGGTGATCAATGCCATCCCCTGCCATTTTTTAGTGGGCAATAGCTGTAGTGTATATGCACACCGTTTTGCAGGATGCAAGGAATTTCCAGCATTTCATGTACCCGATTTCAAAAAAAGGTTGTTTACTACCTATATGCACTACGATAGATGCCCTATCATATTTAATGTGATAGAAAATTTAAAAGTAGATGCAGGATTTAAACAACCAAGCTCCTAATTTTCAATTTAATTAGTATGGCATTACAATTTGGAATTGATATCCTATTACAAAATGACCCAATTTGGAAAAAGGATCGCATTGCGATGCTAACAAATGATGCTGCAAGAACAAGTTCAGGTGTAATTAGTAGATTGGCATTAAAGGCCGCTGGATTTAATATCAGTACTATCTTTTCACCAGAACACGGCATTAATACAATAGGTGAAGATGGGGCATTGATGAAGGATGGGTTTGATATAATTACTGGACTTCCCATCATTAGCTTATATGGCGAAAAATATATGCCTTCTGCAGATGACTTGAAGGACATTGATATCCTTTTATTTGATGTACCCGATGCTGGTACCAGGTTTTATACCTATTTATGGTCCATGACTTATTGGGTAGAAGCAGCAGCTAAATACAATAAACAAGTCATTATTTTAGACAGGCCCAATCCCTTAGGTGGAAACCTAGCTTTAAGTGAAGGCCCCATGTTGGATGAATCCATCACTAGTTTTATTGGACGTTTTAATATTCCTGTTAAACACCAATGTACACTCGGCGAGTTAGCACTTTATTTTAATACCGTTCAAGATTGGAATGCAAATCTAACAGTCATACAATGTGCAGGATGGGATAGAGCACAATTATTTTTTGATTGGAATCAAAAATGGATCAATCCTTCACCAGCTTTACAAAATATTGAAGCGACCATTTTATATCCTGGTTTATGTTTCTTTGAAGCCACAAATTTATCGGTTGGTAGAGGTACCTCCTATTCTTTTGAATGGATTGGTGCCCCTTGGTTAAAACAAAAAGAGATCATGATGATGGCGCATAATATGCTTGGGGAAGATTATAAATTAGAACCCATCAATCTAGCAATTCAGGTTGGGGATGAAACATCCACATTTAAAGGCATTAGAATGAAAGTAAAAGATCCATATCATTATCCAGCTGTTATGAATGGGCTTCTTTTATTAAAATTGATTAAAGATTTACATCCAAATGATTTTAAATGGATGCCTTATCCAACCAATGCAAATCCAAGTGGAGAAAATCATTTATCCTTATTATTAGGAATTCAAAATGCGGAGCAATTATTTGAATTACCTTTAAAAGATTGGCTGCAAAATTGTATTAAAATAATTAAAGTGCGTAATTGGAGTATTACTATTGCACCTTATTTATTGTACGAATAATCAATTTAATTTGAGAAATCTATAAAGGAGTTGGATCAATCGCTTTATCTACTCTCTTTGTACCTGCGTATAATTCATACTCCAATAACCTGCAATCAATTGTTGCATTAAAGAATTCTATTCGACGACTTGGTTTCAACCGAATCTTTTTAGCCAATTCTAAATTACCAGTAAATATATAGCCTGTCATCCCTTTACACTTGTTCTTCATGTAATCACCCATACGCGCATAAGTAGCTTCCAATTCAATTTCCTCTCCTAATCTGTCACCATATTCAGGATTGATCATTAGAATCGCGCCTTCTTCTGGTTCAGGCATTTCAGTCGCTTCAAAATCGCATACCTGAAAATCAATTAAGTCTTCTACGCCAGCAACAGATGCATTTATTTTAGCAATCTTAATGGCCTCTTTACTGATATCAGAAGCAATGATGACTAAATTAGGCAAATGCCTTACTTGTTCTTCTATGATAGTGCGTTCTTTTTCATACACCGTTTTATCATAACCTATGATATGCATAAAGGCATAATTATTTCTAAATAAACCAGGGGCTCTTTTGGTAGCAATCAATGCGGCTTCAATTGCTAAAGTGCCAGAACCACACATTGGATTGACAAATGCGCCAAACTTATTCCATTTAGTAGACAAAATTGTTGCAGCGGCCAATGCTTCTAACATAGGTGCTCTGCCAGGTAATTTTCGATAGCCATGACGCGCTAAAGAATCTCCAGAAGTATCTAAGAAAATTTCTGCTTCATCATTTTTCCAAAATAAATACACCACTGCTCCAGCTAATTCTGAACCGGTGGACGGACGCTTTCCGCTTACTTCACGCATTCTATCCACGACCGCATCTTTTACTCTAAGGTTGGCAAATAAATTAGTTGATATAGTATCATTGAATACGTTACTAATCACCGAAAAATATCCATCAGGCTTGATCATTGTTTCCCAAGGAATCGACACTAGATTTTGATGAAGCTCATCAGGGTTATTACAAATGAATGTCTTTAAAGAATACATCACCTGACTTGCACAACGTAGGTTTAAATTTAAACGAATACAATCATTTACAGTACCTGTTAATTCCACTCCAGTTTGAAATACTCGGTCTACATCAAAACCCAAACCTATGACTTCGGACCTTAAAGCAGGTGCCAACCATTTATTACAGGTAATGATGATTTTATTTCGGGTGGAGAATACTTGCATAATATAAAAATAGTTCAAAAATGACGAAAGGCCTTAAAGCAAAAATCCCCAACAATCTAAAGGATGTGTTGAGGATTCTTTGTGGGAGCACACGGGCTCGAACCGCGGACCCTCTCGGTGTAAACGAGATGCTCTAAACCAACTGAGCTATGCTCCCTAAGGGGTGCAAAAATAAGGGGCTATTATCAAATTCCCAAAAAAAAGGTAAACTAATTTAATTGTACCGCTGGAAGCCTATTGGACTGGCTATCATAGACAAATAACTCCACAATTTCCATGCTCCAATATTTATGTAAAGGAGATGATTTCAATATTTGCTCTACATCCACCTTAGAATTGGCGTTAATCACAATCCAAGATTGTTGGGTCTCCATACTTACAGTGTAAGTTTCAATCACGCCTTTATTTAATAGATAATTGATATAAGTTCTATGAGGAGGAACCAAGGACATAAACTCTTCGTCCATGTCAAATGATATGATTGCTTGATACTTATTCATTCTAAACTAAATTACAAAAAATCTTGTATTAACAATTACATCGATCCTTCTTTTTCTTATAATTTTTTTTATGTCTAAACTAAGTTATCTCTATTCAATTATAATTCAACAAAACTGATCCTTCCACCGGAGCCAGCTAAATATGCACCTCTTTTTGTTGGATGTTTTTTGGCGATATGAAAAGACGCTTTACTGATGGTTTCCCATGAAGCCCCATTGTCTTTTGAAAAATCTACCCCAGATGTGCCACAAGTAATTAAACGATTGTTGTCAATAAATTCAACACTTGATTTATACCCATTCGGATTTGATAGTTTTATTTTTTTCCAAATAATTTGTTTTTTAGACAAATATTTTAAGTCTGAATTTGGAGTTTGGAATAATTGATACCCGACGATATTTTGATTGGCAATGGTATCATTTGCAAAATCTCCCCCAACAACAACAACCCTATTACCATTAGGCGAAATAGCAATACTATTGGCACCTGTAGAATTGGTTCCTTGCATCATCGGCATTGCTTCTGCCATTCCATTGATCCAGATCCTACTACTTAATCCACCTGTCACAAAGACAAGTACTTTTCCTAGATGGATTAAATTTGAATTACTTGATGCAAAAAATGCTTCCCCATTATTTAAGGTCGATTTAAAAAAATCATTGGGTATTTTATCCCAAGTCGCCCCTTTGTTATTTGTTGTTAAAATAAATAAATGTCCGTCAATTGGATCCCCAATCACTGTTCCATTATTATTATCGCTAAAATGTATGGCGTCTAGGAACATGGATGTATCATTATTCTCATATACTTTATCCCAGGTAGCACCACCATCCATGGTTTTTAAAATGATGGCAGGAGATGCTACAGCAACAATGATTGCTTCTTGATCATTCCAGGCATGCATTGCTCTAAAGTCTCTCTTTTCATATCCTTTTACTTGCATCCATTCAAAAGATGCACCCTCGTTGGTAGATTTTGCAACCATCCCTTTTGAAGCACTAGCCCAAATTACTTTTTCAGACGGAACAGACATTGCTCTAATGCTTACCCCTTTTTGTGAGGTTAATGTTTTCATTTGATATTGTGCAGACAAGCCAGTGCACATAAAAACAGCACAGATAAAAAAGATTTTTGAAATAGACATGGTTTTATGATTTTTGCAAGATAAAGATACAATATGATACCTTATTGGATGAGTAGAACTGAACTAATGTTAGGACAAGAAACTGTGTCCTCCTTAATGGGAAAAAATGTCTTAATTATTGGACTCGGAGGTGTTGGAGGCATTTGTGCGGAAATGATAGCAAGGGCTGGCGTAGGCAAAATGACCATTGTAGACAATGACACGATTGACTTAAGTAATATCAATCGACAAATACCCGCTTTACATTCAACAGCTGGTCAATCAAAAGCACAAGTGCTAGGGGCTAGATTAAAAGACATCAATCCTGAATTGGACTTAACCATTTTAGAAATTTTTATTAAAGATGATTTGACCAAAGAATTATTGGAAAGTACAAAATGGGATTATGTGGTAGATTGTATTGATACTTTGTCTGCTAAAACTTTCTTAATCAAAGGATGCATTGACCGAAATTTACCTATTGTAAGTTCTATGGGTGCTGGTGGAAAAGCGGATCCAAGTCAAATCAAAGTGACCGATATCTCCAAAACCTATATTTGTAATCTTGCAAAATATGTTAGAAAAAGACTACAATCTATGGGCATAAAAAAAGGATTAAAAGTGGTGTTTAGCCCAGAGAAGGCAGATCAGGATAAAATTATAGTGACCGAAAAAGCATTTCCAAAAAAATCAATCACTGGCACATTGAGCTATATGCCTGCTATTTTTGGCTGTACAGTCGCCAGTGTGGTGATTCAAGATTTGATGGTAAAGGATTGATGTAGACCAATTTGAGTCAAATTTTCTTTGAAAAACGCTCAAATTATCTTTATTTTGCAACCCCAAGGCAATATTTTGCAATGTGGGTAGGGTTCGGTAGCTCAGCTGGATAGAGCGTCATCCTTCTAAGATGAGGGCCATTGGTTCGAATCCAATCCGAATCACAAAGCCTCTCACGAAAGTGAGAGGCTTTTTTAATGCGAGCAGCGTCACAAGCATGCCACGAAGTGACAGATATGAATCATTGGCTGTGTTAATAGTTTACTATTATAAACAGACAAGGGTTTATAGCTGACGAGCGAAGCGAGTGCTTGTAGACGTTGACATGAAATACAAAAGCCAAAAGAATGCGAAGCATTTTTTTGAAAAGCTTTGATGAAAGACACTAAAAGGATCACCGACCAACGGGAGGTAATCCTAAATTTATCACTCCCCTCTCAACATCCAGTTCTCATACAACAAAGACAAATTAAACGCATAAGAATAATAATCAAATCGAACAATATTTGTCTTATTTACAATCCTCTTAAATGGATTATTTAAAACAGAGGCAATATTGGCAACGAAATAAGGATAATTATTAACAGTCAAAGACGCTTCATTCACACTCATTGGCAAAACAATCTTCCCACCAAGTCTTAAGACACTCGTATTCAATAAAAGTTGCTCTAATGGAAATTGAGCTTGTTTAGATAATTCTAAAGCTTGATTCAATAAAATGGGCTTTAATGCTAACAAGTTTGGGTAGTTCGAAAAATAAATCAATCGAGCAATATGATAAATAATAGAAGCACTATGTGCATAATGTTGAGAAACAAAAACAGGATCAGTGATATGTTTATTGGCTTTTACTAAATCCACAACTAAATCAAGGCTAGCAGAATCTGTTGCATTTAAAGGGATCTTAGCCATTGTATGCATCAATACAACATTCGTAAGCACAGACAAGTCCACATCTTTAGGCATTTTGTTTCCAAGCCAAGTACTATACACTGGTCTGTCTTTATACTGTCTATAAAAACTTTGATTAGGCTTGACCAATCCAACTCTAAATGCACCAAATTTAGTTTGCATTGCTTTTGCGAGTGAATCATTAGCGCCTAAAGCCAATAAGGTAATGGCTCCATCATCAATATCATCTGCTAAAGCAAATTTTTCATTCAACCTATTGAGCCATCCTCCATTTGGAAAAATCTGAGGTGGATTCCTTGGCCAAAAATTATAGGTTAACTGATTCTTTTGGTTTTTAAATCTTTCAATATAAGGTCTTGCATTCGTTATAAATTGTTCCAAATAGGCCAATTCTTCTGGATGCATCTTTTTACTAAATTGTCCAATGTTAAATAAAACAAGCGCTGTAAAAAAAACATTGTCTTCTTGTTTAAATTGGCTACTAAAATAATATTTTCTGGATGAAGGGAAGGCACCTTTCAATAAGCCAGCTGCTTCCTTTACTTGTAATTGTTCAATACGTTGTAACAACTGAATCCTCTTTTTAACATAAATGGAGTCATCCAATACAGGCGCTGCGTAAAGAAAAATAGAAGAGAAGATATAAAGCAAAACTAGACCACCCTTTTTCATCTTGAACGAGTTGTTTTATCACTAAAAAGTGTAATTTAGTGATTATGGATGTTAAAATAGAAGAGAGTTGGAAAAAAGCATTGGCGCCCCTTTTTGAGCGTCCCTATTTTACACAAATCACCGCACACCTCAAAACCGAGAAAGCACTTAAAAGAACTATTTTTCCTTCAGGAAGCATGATCTTTAATGCATTCAATCAAACGCCTTATCATCAAGTTAAAGTAGTTATACTTGGACAGGATCCTTACCATCAACCAGGGCAAGCTATGGGTTTAAGTTTTTCTGTACCATCTGGCTGTAAAGTCCCACCCTCTTTATTGAATATGTATAAAGAATTGAATAAAGACATTGGTATGCCTATTCCTACAACTGGTGATTTAACACATTGGGCCAAAGAAGGAGTTTTATTACTCAATAGCGTATTGACTGTTAGGGCAGATGAACCTGCAAGTCATAGTAAAATTGGTTGGACTGCTTTTACAGATGATGTGATTAAATTATTATCCAATGAAAAATCTGAATTAGTTTTTATTTTATGGGGTAATTTTGCAAGTCAAAAACAAATATTAATTGACGCAACAAAACATAAAATATTAAAAGCAGCACATCCTTCTCCCTTAAGTGCCTACAATGGTTTTTTTGGATGTAAACATTTTAGTGCAACCAACCAATATTTAAATCAAGTAAAGAAAGACCCTATAGATTGGTCCGTTTAAAATGACAGATAAAATTAAATTATACACTGGAAGAATATTAGCTTTTTGGGCATTGATTGTTTTTGCTTCTACTATGTTTCTTTTTATATGGTTTTACCTTGCTTGTTTCTTTTTACAAGAACCATACAAAACAAGATGGCACAGAACCATTTCCAAAATATGGATGGGCTTATTTTTAACTTTAGTAGGATGTAGATTTACCGTCAAAGGGAAACATCATTTTAAAAATTTATCTTCAGCAATTGTTATTTGCAATCACAATAGTTTAATTGACGTGCCAGTGAGTACCCCTTTTTTACCTAGAGCTAATAAAACAATTGCAAAAAAGAGTTTTATTTATGTACCCTTGTTTGGTTGGATCTATCAATTTGGCTCTGTGATTGTTGATAGAAAAAATGACCAAAGCAGAAGAACAAGTTTTGAAAAAATGAAGCGTGTTTTAGATAGCGGATTAGATATGTTGATTTATCCCGAAGGTACTAGGAACAAATCAAGCGAACCATTGAAATCATTTTATGATGGTGCATTTAAATTAGCAATTGAAACACAAAAGCCAATCATTCCAGTTGTTTTACTCAATACAAAAAAGATATTACCTGCCTATCCCATCATGTGTTTTAAACCAGGTAAAATTCAGATGGATATTTTAGCGCCTATTCCTAGCGAAGGTCATACGGCACAATCTTTAAAGCAAACTGCATTTGATATCATGTCGGCACATTATAAAATGAACAATCCAGCTTAATAAGTTGAATTAGAAAAAGTCCTACTACGATTGATTTTAAGGTCTCTTAAAATACCTGATTTTGGATTTACAGTAATATTAAATGACCTATATATACCGATTGGCATGACATTGATAGCCAATTGCCAACAATGCATTTCTCGTGTGATAAACACACTCAATTGTTGTACAGAAAATTGAGATAAATCTACATAACTACTACCTCCTACTTTCCATTTTGGCGCTACGCTAAAGTCACCTGTTAAATTCAGCGTTGAATAAGTTTGTAATTTGAACCCAGAATAATCTGGTTTCATTGTTTTAGAAAACTGAAAAGAATAAGATAAATTTAAAGTCCATGGCGTATTGAAATCAGTGAATTCAGCAGGATTAGACCTAACATACAATAACTGTCTTTGTTGTTCATCGGGGGTCATAAAAGGATCTAGTGGTATCGACTTTTTAGCATCTTTATTCTTATTTTTTGATTTACTTGCAAAAGAGGTGGAAAAAGAAACCCCACCATTCGTAATACTTCCAAATTTTAAACGAGATGGGTCAATGGCTAATTTATTTACCTTGAATCCTTTAGCATCTGTTTCATACGGATCTAAATTAAAGGAGGTTGTAATATTTAATTTTTCAAACAAGGTTGTTCTTGCATAAAAACTAAAATTACCCAATGCAAAACTATCTGCTAAAAAATTATAATTAGAGTTAAATCCAAAACCTTCAATTAATTTAAATTTCTTAAAAGCATCTGCACTTGTATCTTCTTTGTCTTTTACCTTCATCTCTAAAAAATTATCCACACCGAAACCCATCCCCCCAAATTGCCCTTCACTAAAAGCGCCACCTAAGCCATTTCCGTCATATTTAGAAAAACGATAGGTTCTCCCACTTGCATCTACTTGTGTGCTATAATGATAGGCCTTTGCCATATCTGGCTTATAGTTGATAGAAAGGGATGGTCTAATTTCATGACGAATTGCTTTGAGATTACCACGTTTAAATTTATAGGTACCAAAAATTCTGGTGGCCGTACCTAATCCAAAACTCATTTGTGTTGCTCTATAAAAACCCCTGTTGATTGTCGTGTCTACTTTTTGAAGTTGACTATTCCAAGATTTAATATTCTGTTGCCCAAACCATTTTTCTTCCAATGAAATACTTGGTGAGATTGTAATTGGTCCAAGAGATGGAAGTGACAAGGTAATTGGAATACTATGATTTGCACCCCATTGCATGGTGTCTAAAATTCTTTGAATACTAAATGAGGAATCATAAAAAGACAATTGATTTTGCATACTTCCGTTGTATCCTATGCCAATTTTCTCATACCATTTTCCCGCTCCAACCTGGTCTTTAGACTGGAAAGGATATATGGTGATTGCATTAAAATTGATATTAGGCAAACTCAAATTCACCAATCCAAGATTGTTGTTTTGGTTATGTGTTAAGTTAACAGATAGATTGTATTTATTATCCCATGACTTACTATAAGAAACGGATGAACTTATCTGGTTCTGAAAATTTTGTGTCGCATTGTTCAATAAGTTTCGATTGTACTTTGTACTACCAAAATTGACATTGGCAGTAAAACTAGTTCCAGGTCTTGCTTTAGGATCCATAGAATGCGACCAGTTTAACATATAGGTGCTTCCACCAGTAAATTCATCGGCAATACTATTATTTCTATTTAAGGCCCTGGTTTTTTGAAGACTTAAATTAAAGTTACCAAGGTATTTGTATCGCTGAATATACTTGCTATTCATGTTGATATTCCAACCACCATAAGAATAAATATTGGCTCTTACTGTAGCATCCATATGTTGGTTGATGACCTTATAATAACCTATCCCTTCAAATCCTAGCCCAAAGTCCTCACTAGACGTAAAGGCAGGCGCCATCAAGCCTGATTGGCCGCCAGATTTATTTAATGGGAAAATGCCAAATGGAATACCAATGGGCATCGGCACACCCTCAAATTCAGGAAATGCAGGTCCAGATACCCCAATTTTATTGGTAACAATTTTGAGTTTATTGGTCCTAAATGCAAAATGTGGTTCATCTAAATTACAGGTAGTGAATCTTGCTTTCCAGGCAAAAGCATCTTTTGGATTTATTTTTTTCATAGCAGCTGCTTGAACAAATATCTCGCCTTGTTGAAAATTACTATTCTTGGTTAACCCTTTGCCAGATTGCAGATTATAGAAAATTGAGTCATTGATTGAATTCAAATCCCCCTCAATGAATTTTGGTTTGCTTTTAAGATTTCCAGAAGTATCCTTAGCGCCATAGGCGGTAATATTTTGTGTTTCCTGATCAAATATGATCTTTCCAGCCTCTAATTGAGCTGTTTTATAGGTTGTTTTTGCATTACCATACAAAAAGAAAGTCTTTGCCTTAAGGAGCATTACTCCTGAATCTGTTGCGTTGTAACTAATGACAGCATCTACACTATCTTTAGAAAATTGTATCTTTTTCTTAGCCAAACTATCCGTTTGTGCATATAAATTGATATGAATAGCAGAAATTAATATCGTTAAAATGAGCTTTTTAACAATAGAAAGGGTTGTTTTTGCGTTATAATTGTATCCTGCTAGATTCACTCCAGCAAAAATAAAGTAAAACAATGTTAAGGAACTGATTATGAAGCAAAATAGAATGATTTTAGCATTTAGTTTTAGTCTAATTGCCCTTTTTAGTGGTCTTGGGCTAAGCCTACAGGCCCAAACCCCAGCAAAATCATTAAAACGTATTGTTATTGACCCAGGTCATGGAGGTACAGATATTGGTTCGAAAGGTAAATATTCTACTGAAGCTGCAGTTTCACTAGCAATAGCCACAAAATTAGAGGAATACATTAAGCAAGCGATGCCAGATGTCGAAGTGGTGATGAC
Organism: Chitinophaga pinensis; assembly: GCA_945865295.1. Taxonomy (GTDB): domain Bacteria; phylum Bacteroidota; class Bacteroidia; order Chitinophagales; family Chitinophagaceae; genus Sediminibacterium; species Sediminibacterium pinensis_A. The sequence continues at coordinate 26,438 of CAMBDE010000022.1, forward strand.
AAGAACGACCGATATCTACCATTCAGTTGTAGAGAAAGCTAAAATCGCCAATGCTGCCAAGGGAGATTTATTTGTTTGTATCCATACCAATGCAGCAAGAGGAAAAGCAGTAAGAGAAGTGGTAGGTTACACTAAAAAAACATATACCGTAAAGAAAAAAGGTAAAAAAAGAAAAGTTACGAGAGATGTACCGATCTATAAAACCACTTATATCCCTAGTACTGCCATAGGTACAGAAACTTATATATACAATGTTGGCAAGTCTGACCTAAGAAAAGAAGTGGCAAGCGAAATGGTAGATGACGTGGTTGAGCAATTAGACTCCGTGTCTTTGAAACAAATTAAAGAATACGAATCAGAAATTGATCCCACTAAAAAAATGATGGCAAGTATCTTAGCACAACAATATTTTCAAAGAGCAGCAAGTTTAGCTTTAACGATCGAAGAAGAATTTAAGGCTTCTGGAAGGGTAAGTAGAGAGGCAAAACAAAGACCCACCGGTATTTGGGTATTACAAGCAGTTGCCATGCCTGCTGTATTAATTGAGACTGGTTTTATTTCCAATCCAGAGGAGGAAGAGTACTTAAATAGTGAATTAGGCCAAAACGAACTCTGCGAAGCCATCACCAAGGCATTACAACGGTATAAGAATTCTTTAGAGAATCAGCAGAAAGGAAATTCGAATTAGTCTAATTTTTAGCTAAATTTGTACCGTAATCAAGTAATGGAATGCTATGCGTGTATCAAATGAAACTAAAGTAGGTGCTTTAACTGTAATTGCAGTCTTCTTTATTATTTTTGGATTCAATTTTCTGAAAGGAAAAACGTTTTTTAAGTCTGGTACTTTTGTATATGCAAAATATGCAGATACAAAGGGATTGATTGTGTCTAACCCAGTTTTTGTGAATGGCTTTCAGGTAGGTACAGTTTTTGAAATTGAAAACATAAATGACAATTTATCAGAATTGGTTGTTTGTATTAAGTTGAATCAATTGTACAAAATTCCAAAGAACTCCATTGCCACGATACAAGAGAATCCTTTAGGAACAAACGCGATCAATATCATCCAAGGCAATAGTACCTCCATGATTGTGAGTGGTGATACCATCCAAACTGCCCCTGCTACGAGTTTATTAGGTGACTTAATGAATGAGTTGTCCCCAGTTGGAGAACAGGTTAAAAACACCATTACCGCTTTAGAGCAAGTATTGGGTAAGGTCAACAAAACATTGGATGATGGGAATAGACAAAATTTTAAAGTGATCCTTGAAAATTTGTCAGCGACTACTATTAACTTAAATAAAACGCTTGCATCCATTGAAGGGATGGTGAATCAACAAAATGGTTCTATTGCGAAAACAGCAGATAATTTAAATGCCTTTACAGCTAATTTGAATCAGAACAATCAAAAGATATCCAATATATTGACGAATTTAGATAGCACCACTAAATCTATTAATGATGCTGATTTGTATACAACTATTAAGACCATGCAAACAACCTTAATTGCTTTAAATACAACCATCAATAAATTAAACAATGGCAATGGAACAGCAGCAAAATTATTAACTGACCCAGCCATGTATACACAGCTTCAAAGTACCATCAAAAGTGTCAATACCTTGGTAGATGATTTTAAAGTGCACCCTAAACGCTATATCAGTGTTTCAGTATTCGGCAAAAAGGATAAAAGAACACCTTTGACTAAACCATTATCGGATACTTTGGATCATGAATAAATATGTGCGTTATATCATATTGAGCTTTGGCATCCTTTTGTCTTTTCATGCCAATAGTCAGGATACCACAACACTAGTCAAGAACAGTGGCAAATTAATTGAGTTTCTGTCTGCTGAATCTTACAATATCAAGAAAATAGATAGTCAGGATTTTTTGATCCTTGTTGGACATGTGAAAATTAAACAGGGTAACACTTTGTTATTTGGAGATAGCATTATTGTGAATACTACAAAAAATAATTTAGAAGGATTTGGTAAAGTACATATTAATGATGCGGATTCTGTCCATACCTATGCAGATTATTTGATGTACGATGGTAATACAAAGAAAGCAAAATTAAGAAAGCATGTAAAATTGACCGATGGTCGTGGTACCTTAACCACTGATTCATTGGATTATGATGTTTCAATTAAAATAGGCGTGTATAAAAAAGGAGGTAAATTAGTCCGTAATAAAACGATTTTAAAAAGTACAGAAGGTGTTTATTATGGAATCACAAGAGATGTACTTTTTAGAAATAAAGTTTCTTTAATCGACCCTGATAATAGCATCTTTACAGATACCTTAGAATACAATACCTATACCCAATTAGCCAATTTCATTAGCCCTTCTAAAATTATAAGTGGTTCAAGGATCATTAAAACAAAGAATGGTAATTACAATTTAGGTACAAGAAAAGGGTATCTGTATGAACGCTCCTCTATTGACGATAGTAGTTATTTTTTCATTGCAGACGAGATGGCCATTGATGATTCACTTGGACTAGGTGAATTTAGAGGTAATGCATTGTACAAGTCTAAGGATAGTTTAAGTTTTGACTTATTGGCAAATAATATAAAAACCAATCGAAAAAAAGATATTTTACTAGCTACAGAATTACCTATCCTAATGATCAAACAACCTAATGATACATTATATGTAAGTGCTGATACTTTGTATAGTGGTAGATTAAGTGATCTAAAAAGAAAAATGCCAAAAGCACGTGCTAAAGAAGAAGTAATACAGGATTCTAGTTTGAATAAATATTTTGAAGCCTTTCATCATGTGAAAATTTATTCCGATTCTTTGCAAGGTGTTGCAGATAGTTTATTTTATAGTCTAGCAGACTCTACCATACGTCTACACAAAGAACCCATAATTTGGGTGAATGAGAACCAAATTACTGGAGACACTATCTATATGCATTTGAATAATAAAAAGGCAGAACAACTAAGAATTTTAAACAATGCAATGGCCATTAGTCCTGTTGACAGTACAGATTATTTTAATCAACTAAAAGGCAATTCGATTGTCGTGGATTTTATAGATGGTAAAATACACCAAATGCAAACCAAGGGCAGCGCAGAAAATATTTATTTCGCTACAGACTATGAAGAAAAATTTATTGGTGTCAATCATTCCAATGCGCAAATCATTACAATTGATTTTAATAATGATGAACCAGTAAAAATTGTTTTTATCAATCAATTGACTGGGAAAATGACTCCTTTGTTTGACCTACCTAAATCGGAGTTAAAACTGAACAATTTTAAATGGCTGATTGATCTAAAACCTTTGTCAAAATTTGACATCCTTTCTCCTAGTGGCAACTAATAAGTTTAGATTTATAATTAAGAAGGATCATTTTTTTCAAACATCAAGTAGGCTTTAATAAATCCATCTATTTCACCATCCATCACAGGCCCCACATTCCCAACTTCAAAATCTGTTCGGTGGTCTTTGATCATTTTATATGGATGAAATACATAAGAACGAATTTGACTACCCCATTCAATTTTTTTCTTAGTGGCATTGGATGCATTTAGAGCTTCTTGCTTTTTGCGCATTTCGGCCTCATATAATCTACTCTTTAACATCTTCATTGCAATTTCTCTGTTTTCACCTTGCGTTCTTGATTGCTGACATTCCACAATGATACCAGAAGCATGTTTTAATCTTACAGCAGTCTCTACTTTATTGACGTTCTGTCCACCCTTTCCACCGCTTCGGTAAAACTCCCATTCAATGTCAGCAGGATTGACTATGATTTCGATGGTGTCATCTATTAATGGATATACGTATACAGATGCAAAGCTGGTATGACGTCTTGCGTTGCTATCAAATGGTGAAATTCTAACTAAACGATGGACGCCGGATTCTGCTTTTAAAAACCCGTAGGCAAAAGGGCCATCAAATTGTAAGGTAGCCGATTTTATTCCTGCACCATCTCCTTCTTGATAATCTAAAGAATGGACTGTCCAACCTTGTTTCTCTCCATACATGGTGTACATCCTTAAAAGCATTTCTGCCCAATCCTGACTCTCTGTGCCACCTGCACCTGGATTGATTTGTAATATGGCAGGTAATTCGTCTTCGGGTTGATTGAGTGTGCTTTTAAACTCTGCCTCTTCAATTGCAATAAGTGCAATATCATAAGCAGCTTTTGTTTCTTCTTCTGTGGCATCTCCTGCTTTCCAGAATTCAAAAAGCACCACAAAATCTTCAACACTTGTCTCCACATGTTGATACAAGCCTGTCCAATATTCATTTAATTTAATCTCCTTCATCGTGGCGGTTGCACGCTTGTTATCATCCCAAAAACCTGGAGATAAAGAAAGTTGTTTGTCTAAATGTATTTTTTGTACCCGGTTCTCAACGTCAAAGAAACCTCCTCAGGACACTCACTTGGTCCTTCATACGCTTAATCTGTTCAATCGTCATATGAATTCATTTTTTGTTCAATTAAAAAAGTAACTACAAACCTCATAAGCCGGATTCTGTTTCTAAACTATCATTTATCTAGCCTTAACATTACTGCTAAAGTCTTGCTGCCTACCCTGGGACTCGAACGAGTCGTTCTCAAACGTCCCTTTACATGGCATTACAGCACCCAAGGTTTACCCTATAAAACAATTACTTGTCTTATTCGTGAGCTCTTACCTCACGTTTTCACCTTTTCCTCTTGCGAGGTAGTTATTTTCTGTGGCACTTTCTCTATCCCATTGCTGAGATGCCGGCTATTGACCGGTGGGTTACCCTATGCTGTCCGGACTTTCCTTGGCAATTGCTTACCACGATAGTTCGGGATTGTAGTCGGGTCAAAGGTAGTAAAATAAAGTGGATGTGCTTAATACTCAAAAAAGACTTCTGTAGCGCCATATCCGTAGAATTCGGAGTATTGGTTGATAAAGCTTTTCACACCCCTCTTTACTTTTAGTAAATCGTGGACTTCATTTTTAAGCTTTCCAGATCCAACACCATGAATAATGATCATAGAAGGTAAATGATTTAATTGCGCTAACTCAAACCATTTTTCAAAGGCTTCTAGTTGAAAATGGATGATTTCTGCATTGGTTAGATGACTATGTCGATCCATCAATTTTTCGATATGAAGATCTACCACAGATCTTGCGGCAGGAATATGTTCTTTAATTTTAGAAGCATCGTACACTTTATAACCAGCGTTTCTTAATCGATCAATGGCAATATGGTTGTCTTCTGCTTTGTCTGGATAGGTATTAAACAATAGATAATCCAAGCTCACTTTATTGTCCTCTTTTAAGGTTTCAATTTTTTGGAAAATTTGTTTTGGCTTAATTTTTACAAAAGATTCAAAATGATCCGCTTTTTTCTTATGCTGTTCCATTAAAGAAAAATCAAATGAAAATTGAGGACTATCATTCACCGTTGCAAATGGAATATCATGAATATAAAAATCGGTAAAAGGCGCGATGGTAGAGGCTATAGAAAAGTCTACCTCTCCTTGGGCCGATTGCTCGTAAACAAAATTGTATTCAATTCTTGTTTTATTGGACAAGAAAATTTTAAGGGTCTCTACTATTTCGTCATTGAAATCGTCTAAACTAAACTTTGGTAATAAATTCAGCCAAACACCAGCATCTTCTTTGCTCGCATTCTTTTGTATTTTTTCTTTAGGAATCTGATCCACAAAAAGCTTTAGTGGCGCTTTTTTTTT
>CAMBDE010000023.1 GCA_945865295.1 Chitinophaga pinensis
CCAGTATTCAACGATTTAAGCCTAGATAAGCAATACCTTATCAATGAATTTGATGGAGATCAAGTTTTATTAGTAGAGCCGATTATGAAAACGGAATCTTGTGTATTAATTTTAATTCACGAAGACGTGGAAACGTTTCAGTGGAAAAAATTAAGTGATGATATTTTTGATATCATCGAAGAATTATCTGAAGAAAAATCAGAAGAATTTGAAGCTTTGTTTGAAGAAGACGAAGATGATTTTGAAGAGTTCGAAGACTAATTGCATCTTTTGATTTTGTAAGTCTTTATTAAAATATAAAAAATCCCACCTGTTTTACCAGATGGGATTTTTTATATAAAGTAGCTCTGTAGTTAAAAACTATTTTTTTGCTGCTGCCATTTCTGCATTAGCAAATCTTGAATCAACTACATCTGATTGATAAACAATTTTGTCGCCATCCCAACGAACCCAAACATTCACTGGCATTACATATTTTGTATTGGTATTTTTTCCTGTAGCTGTACATTGTCCAAAATAAGCAGACCATACATCGCCATTATTTATAATATAGGTAAAGGTGCTGCCATCAGAAAAATTAATATCAGTAAATAAATCATGTAAATTTTTATGGTAAGCAGCAAATCCTTCTGGACCTCTAGCAACCACTGCTGTGTCGCTCATTAGCTTTAAACTAAAATTAGGTGCATAATCACTTAGGTAAGAACTGTCTTGTTTAGAGAAAAGTTTGATAATGCTCAATAATCTTGCAGACTTTGCATCTTTTGAAGTGAAAGTGCCAGCCAAAGAATCTTCTGCAGCTGTTGGTATATTTTGTTGACTTGCATCTGTAGTTGAAGCAGGTTGATTACAAGCAGCGAATACTGTGATTGCTGCAAAAGATAAAATAAATAATTTTTTCATAATTGTGTTTTTATTTTTATTAAAAGAGATTACCATCTTCCCAAAAGAACTCTTGTTGTAGAATAGTTGAAAGTTCTAATGTCTTTCACTGAATTAGTGAATTCTGTATTTGCTTTGCCATTTGTAGCGTCATCTTTAAACTTAGTTGTAAAATCCTTGTAACTTTTAACAACGTAATGGGTTGTTTTTTCCTCATTAAGTGTTGTTACACTACCAAATGTAATTCTTGTATTTGATGGTGTATTTTTACTCCAAAAAGCTTCAAATTTTGCTTTATACTGTTCTGGATCTTTTACGTTAATAAAGTAAACGTCTTGAACTGGATAAATTGCGCTGCTAGTGTCGCCAAAATTTGACCCTCTTTTTCCCTCAGCGGCTCTCACGCCTTTACAGAATTTTGAAAGTTCAGATTGAAATAAATTCCAAGCAGCTGAACTTTTTCCATCATAAGCTGCGCCCATTGCCTCTGGAGTACCTGAAGCAACCATTTCATGGGTCGCAATATCTCTTCCTTTAAAATGATTTTCATACAAAGCAATTGTCACACCCTTTATTAAATTTTCTTTTTTACCAAAATACTCTTTGTACAGTTGCAATACTGTATTTTGATCTTTTGGCTCTACGTTAAATGAATAGGAAGTAAAAATGGATTGCGCATTGATGCTTGAAAATGCTGCAAACAAAATGATTGTTAAAAGCGATAGTTTTTTCATAGTTTAAAATTTTTGGGATAAATATAAGTATCGAATAGATACTAATAAAATATATTTTAAAATTAATATATTGTTAATATTGCATATAATAAGTTCGGGATTATACTTGGCAATAATTAGATGTTTTGATGTTTAAACTATAATTTTACAGATACGAAATGGGAAAAAGTACAAATACTACGGCAGAATTTAGATCGCTTTGTCCTGTAGCAACTGGATTAGATATCTTGGGCGATAAGTGGACCTTATTGATCCTTAGAGATATGATTTGGGGACATAAATGCCTTTTTAGTGAATTTAAAGAGTCACCCGAGCATATGCCAAGTAAAATGCTATCTAATCGTTTAAAGAAATTGGAAGAGCTTGGTTTTATTTTCAAAAAAGTAGGCCTTGCCAATAAAAAAAGCGTCTATTACTTTATGGAAGAAAAAGGAATTGACGCCTTTCCAATTATGATTGAAATGGCAATTTTTACTTCGAAACACTTTTTAGATTATTTGGGATCAACTTATACCAAAGAGGCTAGAGGTATCATGATTAAAAATAAAAAAGAATATATCGCTGATCTTGTTAAGCAATACAAACGATTCAAAAAAGATGTTACTATTTAGGCTTTCTATTTCTTCTTTATTATGATTTATTTAGATGGTATTTGCTTAATTTAGTCCCATGTCTGAACAACACAAAAAAGCCATCATTTTGACTGCGCCATCTGGCGCTGGTAAAACCTCTATCACGCGATTTTTATTGGCAAATTATCCTCAACTGGCTTTTTCGGTTTCTGCCACCACCAGGGCTCCAAGGGGCGCTGAGCAAGATGGTGTTGACTATCATTTTATGAGCCCAGCAGCATTTGAAACGCATATCAAACAAAATGACTTTTTAGAATATGAAATGGTCTATGAAGGATTGTATTATGGTACCTTAAAATCAGCATTAGACCATATTTGGGCAGAAGGCAAAATGCCCATATTGGATATTGATGTAAAGGGTGCGATGGCCATTCAAAAACAATTAGGCGATCAAGCTTTATCTATTTTTATTTTACCGCCTTCTATCGAGGTTTTAAAAGAGCGTCTTGCAAAAAGAAATACAGATTCCGAAGAAAAAATGCAAATGCGATTGGATAAAGCAGCATACGAAATTAGTTTTAACAATCAATTTAATGCAGTTGTAAAAAACGAAGTATTAAATACTGCATGTGAAGAAACAGCTGCCCTAATACAAGAATTTATTTCAAAATAATTGCTTTCTTAAAATTTATTAAATACAAATAACATGTCTGACAAAACACTACTAGGAAAAACAGTTTTTATCACTGGTGGAAGCAGGGGAATTGGTAAAGCCATTGCACTTAAATTAGCTGCAGCTGGTGCTAATATTGTGATTGCGGCGAAGTCGGTAGAGGAAGATCCACGACTAGGAGGAACAATTTACTCTGCTGCTGCAGAAGTAGAAGCATTGGGTGTAAGCGCTTTAGCAGTGCAGGTAGACATCAGAGATGAGGCACAAATTGCAAATGCAGTAAAATTGACAGTAGAAAAATTTGGTGGCATTGATATTGTAATTAACAACGCATCTGCCATTCAATTAACCGATACTGAACATACTCCTAGTAAAAGATTTGACTTGATGCAAAGCATCAATGTACGTGGTACTTTTTTAGTGGTGCAACACGCACTACCTTATTTGAGAAAATCTACCCATGCGCATATTTTAACTTTGTCGCCTCCAATTAATTTAGCACCAAAATGGTTGGGTCCACATGTGGCATACACCATTACTAAATACAATATGAGCATGATGACGCTTGGATGGGCAGAAGAATTTAAAGAAGATCAAATTTCAGTGAACGCTTTATGGCCGCGCACCACCATTGATACTGCAGCTGTTAGAAATTTATTAGGCGGTGTAGCACTTGCTAATATGAGTCGTTCACCAGCTATCCTTGCTGATGCGGCTTATGCCATTGTTACAAAAAAGCCTTTGGTGTACACTGGTCAAACCTTTGTAGACGAAGCGGTCTTAGCAGCAGAGGGCGTTACAGACTTATCCCACTATTCCGTAGTACCGGGTGGACATTTATATACCGACTTATTTTTATAATGATTTAAAAAACAAGATGAAAAAACTATTACTTGGAGCGATGCTATTTTTATCTTTTGGTGCTTGGGCACAAAAGAAAGCAAAAGTTGATCCTACAACTGCTCAAATCAATAACAATAAAGAAACTGCAATCGCTGCATTGAATAATGCTTACGATGCAGACAAGAAAACTGCATTGCAGATCTGGGATTTTGCAGAAGTGGGTTATAAAGAAGTAAAAAGTGCTGCACTACATATTCAACATTTAAGAGATGCTGGTTTCACCGTTGAAACTGGCGTTGCAGGCATTCCAACTGCATTTGTAGCAACTTATGGCACTGGCAGTCCTGCTATTGGTATTTTAGCCGAGTATGATGCCTTGCCTGGTATCAATCAATCTGCCTCGGCAGAAAGAGATCCCATTGCGGGGAAAAATGCTGGACACGCTTGTGGACACCATTTATTTGGAACAGCAAGTGTATCTGCTGGTATTGCCATTAAAGAATTAATTGCTGCTGGTAAATTAAAAGGGAGCATCAAGGTTTTTGGAACACCTGCAGAAGAAGGTGGTAGTGGTAAAGTATTTTTAGTAAGAGAAGGCTTGTTCAATAATTTAGATGCGGTGATTCACTGGCATCCTGATGATGTGAATGCGATTACTACAACAAGTGCTTTAGCAAATAAATCAGCTAAGTTTAAATTTTATGGTATTTCAGCACATGCTGCTGCTGCACCGGACCAAGGTAGATCTGCATTAGATGCGGTAGAAGCGATGGACAATATGGTGAACATGATGCGTGAACATATTCCTCAAGAAACTAGAATCCATTATGTGATCACCAATGGTGGTAAAGCGCCAAATGTGATTCCTGATTTTGCAGAAGTGTATTACTATGTGCGTCATCCAAGAAGAAAAGAAGTCGTAGAAATTTTTGATAGAGTGGTGAAAGCTGCAGAAGGTGCTGCTCTAGGAACTGGTACGAAATTTAGTTATGACATCATAGGTGGCACGCACGATTTGTTAATTAATAAAACACTTGCAGAAACAATGCAAGCTAATTTAGATAAAGTAGGAGGTGTTAAATATACAGAAGCAGAAATTGCTTTTGCTAAAAAAATTCAACCAACGATGGTTGCTCCGGTAGATTTAGCAACTGCTGCTTCAATAAAACCATTGACTTATATCAACGAAGGCAATAGTGGTTCTACCGATGTGGGTGATGTCAGTTATGCAAAACCAACAGTGGGATTGCGTGCAGCGACATGGGTTCCAGGAACTGCAGCACATAGTTGGCAAGCAGTTGCTTCTGGTGGAACAGAGATTGGCACCAAGGGTATGTTAGTGGCTAGTAAAACAATGGCATTGACTGCAATTGATTTAATGAGCAATCCTGAATTGATTAAAAAAGCAACAGAAGAATTTATTAAATCAATTGGCGAATACAAATACAAAGCTTTATTAGGTGATATCAAACCGGCTTTGAACTATAGAGATTAATTAAAAAATATAATTAATCTCTATAGTTACTCTTATGATTTTTTCGAGGTACCCATTAATGGGCACCTCGAGGGTACCGCGACTAGAGTTAATTTAAGAAGCTTACAAAAAGGCCACTCAAACGAGTGGCCTTTTTTATTCTTTATACTTTTAGTCAAACAAGGCACCCGTTTATGGGGTGCCTTGAAAAAATCATAAGAGACGTAATGAATAAAAACTTACATTTTTAAAAGTTTTTATTCATAGTTCTATTCAAAGGACTCAGGGCGCATCTGCGGGAAGAACAATACATCTTGTATCGATGGTTGATTCAACATCATCATACACAAACGATCTATTCCAATACCAATACCCGATGTTGGTGGCATACCATATTCTAACGCTCTTAAAAAGTCATGGTCAATAAACATCGCTTCATCATCACCTCTTTCCATTAAAGACAATTGATCTTCGAAGCGCTTGCGTTGCTCAATTGGATCATTTAATTCGGTATAAGCATTGGCTAATTCTTTCCCATTTACCATTAATTCAAATCGCTCTACCAATCCTTCCTTCGTTCTATGCTTCTTTGTCAATGGACTCATCTCTACCGGATAGTCGATGATAAAAGTTGGTTGGGTATAAGTATGCTCACTTGTGGCACCAAATAATTCATCAATCAACTTGCCCTTGCCAATGGTTGGAGGTACATCTATCTTTAATTGCTTACAAACATCTCTTAAGCCTGCTTCATCCATCCCGCTAATATCGATACCTGTATTCTCTTTGATCGCATCCAAGATGCTGATGCGCTTATATGGTGCTTTAAAATTGATTGTCTTGTCACCTACTTGTAATTCTGTTTTGCCGTGTAATGTCAACGCTATTTTCTCAAACAACTGTTCTGTAATTTCCATCATCCATAAATAATCTTTGTAGGCAGTATACCATTCTAAAACAGTAAACTCAGGATTATGTGTACGGTCCATCCCCTCGTTACGGAAATTTCTACTAAACTCATAGACCCAATCAAAACCGCCCACAATCAAACGCTTTAAATACAATTCATTTGCAATGCGTAAATAAAATGGTACATCCAATGCGTTATGATGCGTCACAAATGGCCTTGCAGCAGCACCACCAGGAATAGATTGTAATACTGGCGTATCTACTTCCAATGCACCACGATCGTTTAAGAACTGGCGGATGGTGTTCATTAATATAGTACGCTTAGTGAATGTCTCTTTTACTTCGGGATTGATCACTAAATCGGCATAGCGTTGACGGTATCTGAACTCTGGATCTGTTACCGCATCAAATACTTGACCCGACTCATCTCTTTTTACAACAGGCAATGGCTTTAATGATTTTGCCAATAAGGTTAAGGTAGATGCGTGTAATGAAGTCTCTCCTGTTTTAGTAGTAAATACATAACCTGTAGCACCAATTATATCTCCAAGGTCCAATCCGTTTTTAGTAATGACATCCCAAAAAGTTTTGTCTTCGTCTGGACAGATCTCGTCTCTCTTAACATATAATTGAAAAATGCCTTGATCATCTTGGATTTTTACAAATAATACTTTGCCCTTATCGTTCACGCTCATGATACGTCCTGCAACACATACTGCTGCAAATTGATCTTTCGTCTCTTCTGTAAAACCTGCCTTGATGTCTTGTGATAAATGTGTTACCGGGTACAAAGGGGCAGGATATGGATCGATCCCTGCGGCTTCTAAAGCGTGTAGCTTTTCTCTTCTGATAATTTCCTGCTCTGATAAATGACTCATTATAATCGGTTGATATTTTATTGGATTACTACAAAAGTAAAACTTAGCAGTCAATTAGCGAAAGAAGCCTTCCTGAACTTCCAACGCCGTTAAAGAAAGACAATCCCCTGGTTGCATGTTATCAATGGAATACTTACCCAATTTTGCCCTAATTAAACGTAGGACCGGAAAACCAACCTGTGCAAACATTTTACGCACCTGACGATGCTTTCCTTCGGTAATTTGTATCGCTACCCAGCTAGTTGGAATGCTTTTTCTAAATCGAATAGGCGGATTGCGCTCAGGCACTTCTAAGGTATCAGGCAGGATTTCCAATTTAGCTGGTTTGGTTTTATAGATTTTACCATCCACATTAATGGGTACCCCCTTGCTCAATTGTGCTAAAGCTACTTCTGTAATAGCGCCATCTACTTGTACCCAATAAGTGCGCTGATGCGCATGTATAGGATTTAATAATTGTTGATTGATGCTTTTATCATTTGTAATCAACAATAAGCCTTCACTATCATAATCTAATCTACCCACTGGATACACATCTGTAGGTACATGCAAGATGTCTTTTAAGCACAATTTACCTTCTATTGAAGTGAATTGCGAAAGCACTTGAAAGGGTTTGTAGATTAAAAAATAGTCCATGAATTTGTACTTGTTTGAGCGGCTTAAAAAACAAAGTCCCACTGATGTGGGACCTCGTATATAGATGGGTTAGTAAGTACGGGAATTGAATTCCCTTCACAATATTAAATATACTTTATTCTAATAACAAATAAATTGTAAACAAATTTTTCGGGTTTATCCACAAATCGACTTTTTGGGGCATTATTTTAAAGCAAAAAAAATAATCAATCAGCAGATTTAAAATCAATTTTATTTTCTATTATAAAAAATTTAAATCGCTGAAACACTTATAAACAATGAGTTTCATTGAATCACATTTTTTACATGTTTCAGTTAATGCAACTATTAACTGTCGTTTTTATGGAATGTTTTTTGCCTTTTAGGGGCAAGTATTTTAATTAAAAATATTTTTTATAAAAAAGGGGTATTACCTTTGATTTAGCCCAAAATCACGCATATGAAGCTTTCTACACCCGTTTCGGTACAATGGTTATCTGAATTTATAAACGCAGAAATCATTGGTAACGATCAAAATTTTATCACAGGAATCAATGAAATTCATCAAGTAGAAACAGGTGATATTGTCTTTGTAGATCATCCAAAATATTATGCAACTTGTATCAATAGTGCTGCAACTTGTATTATCATTAATAGCAAGGAGGTGGAACTTCCTAAAGGAAAAACTTTATTGTATTGTGATGCTCCTTTTGACGCCTATGCAAAACTCATTCATCACTTTAAGCCATTTAAAATAAGCACAGAATCAATTAGTTCTGACTTACAAATAGGTACTAATAGCGTAGTGATGCCAAATGTTTTTATTGGTTCCAATGTGCAAATTGGTGACCATTGTATCATTCATCCTGGGGTGATTATTTTAGCAGATACGATTATTGGAGACCATGTAATCATACAATCCAATACAGTAATTGGATCAGATGCATTTTATTATAACACTAAAAAAAATAGGCCTGCTTGGTATGTAAAAATGCCAAGTTGTGGGCGTGTCATTATTGAAGATAGGGCTGAAATTGGAGCAAGTTGTACCATTGACCGTGGAGTGAGTGGTGATACCATTATTGGTATGGGATCTAAGCTTGACAATATGGTCCATATTGGTCATGATACTCAATTAGAAGCCAATTGTTTAATCGCAGCACAAGTGGGGATAGCTGGAGGAGTAAAAGTTAAAGCTGGCGTGACCCTTTGGGGGCAGGTTGGTGTAAACAAGACCCTAACGATTGGAGAAAATGCTGTGGTGCTTGGTCAATCGGGTGTGGTAAATTCAATTGAAGGCAATAAAACATACCTAGGCTTTCCAGCAGAAGACGCAAGCGTGAAACGTAGAGAGTATGTGTGGATTAGAAGAATTCCTGCACTTTGGAAAAAAATGATGGAAGATTAAGAAAGCTGGTGGATTGCTTTTAACTCCTTGGCGACTCTTATAATCGTATCATCTATATTCCGATATTGAAAATTTGGAAACGCATTCAAGAATTTTTGATTGTTAAACCTTACAGTTGCTTGAGCTGTTGCTGCAGTTTCTTTGGTTAATAAGGGCGCTTTACCAGTGATGAAACCCTTGATGGCTTCTAATCTCCAAACAATTCCTGCCAAAAATGGGGTTACTTTTTTATGTGGCAGTCTTTTATTAAAGGCTTTTGCAATTGCATTAAATATACTTCTGTAGTTTAGATTTTCTGCACTCAACACATAGCGCTGTCCAGTCACATTGCTTTCCATTAATATTTGCATGGCGTCCACTACATCCAATACATCTACAAAACCACTCATGCCACTCGTATACCAAGGGAACTCGTTGTAAGCCGATTTAAAAATACCTGATGAGCCATTGTTCCAATCTCCTGCGCCTAATATAATAACAGGATTGACAATCGCCATTGGCAATCCTTCTTCCATTGCTCTCCAAACTTCTAATTCGGCTAGATATTTTGATTGTCCATATACGCTATTACTTGTTGCTGGTGTCCAGTGCATGGATTCATCTATCGCTTCGTTTTCTCTAATTCTTCCTAATGCTGCAACTGAACTTACAAAAATTAATTTTTTTATTTTTTGCTCCAAACATGCATTCACTACATTGGCTGTTCCATCCACATTGGATTGTAACATTTTTGTTGCAGCCCCAGGTGCAAAAGAGACAATCGCTGCACAATGATACACATAGTCTACGCCTGCTAAGGCCTCCGTTAAACCAATGGGGTCTAAGATATCTCCTTGGATCCACTCACATTGTTCGGATCCCGCAAAGACAGGCACAGCTTGACGATACAGGGCACGCACTTTTTTCCCTTTACTTAATAAAGATTGGATTAAATGAGATCCTACTAAACCGCTTGCGCCTGTTACAAAAATCATTTCAAAAAATTTTACGTTGTTTACGTCTTTATGATGCACGGCTATTCTTTCATCAATCGAGCGATATCTACTTTTAATTGTTCGACTTCTAAAGTCTTTAGTCCATCATATATTTTGCCACGTACTTTCCCATTTCTATCAACTAGTGCAAAAAATTGGGTATGGATAAACTGATCTTCAATTTTAACCACATTATTTTTTGGATCATCTAATAAATAAGAACCGCGAGCCATTTGGTAGAGACTATCTTTTCGGCCAGTTAAGAAAATCCATTGAGCAGTATTCACTTCTAAAGAGTCTGCATAGTGTTTTAATACTGGTACAGAATCTGTTTCTGGATTACATGTATGAGAAAGGATTTGAAAATCAGGCTTGTCTTTATACACTAAATAAATCTCTTTCATATTTTTATTCAGCTTAGGACAGATGCCCTTGCAAGTTGTAAAAAAGTATTCTACGACAGTTATTTTATTTTGTAACACTTTTTCTGTCACTGTCTTTCCGTCCTGATTGGTAAAAGAAAAGGGTTGTACATAGCTTAAGACAGGCATTTTTACTTTCCAATTGTCGGTTCCTCTAAATAAAAAATAATAAAACCCCGTAAGAAGGACTACGAAAAATGCAAGGTAAATAAGTGATTTCTTGGACATCTTGATTTGCTTTAAATGCGACACAAAGTTACTATTATTTTCAGGGTATTGACTTAGCTTTGCATTATGTTTAAAAACTGGAATTGGGACGCAATTGGAGTAGGAGCATCTTTGGCTTGTGCCATTCATTGTGCCCTATTGCCCTTATTTTTTAGTACCCTTCCTTTATTAGGCATCAATGTATTACACAATCCAAATTTTGAGTTTGGGATGATCCTGCTTTCTTTTGGGATTGGGGCCTATTCTTTATACCATGGTTACAAAAAACACCACCACAGCTTTAAGCCAATTATCTTATTTAGTATAGGGATAGGATTGATGTTTTGTAGAATGGTCTTTAGAGAAGTCGAATTATTCTTATTGTTCCCTGCTGCATTTTTTATTATCATCGCGCATATCAACAACCATAATAGTTGTAGAATGCATAACCATGCGCATGAAGATGATTGCGATCATTAGAAGCTATAACTCATACTTCCGTCTTTCTCGTCCTTTAACTGAATCCCCATCTCTGCTAATTGATTCCTGATTTTATCGCTGGTAGCAAAATCTTTATTTTCCTTTGCTTGTTTTCTGATTTCAATCAACAATTCCACCACGCCATTCAATTGTTGACGATTAGCGCCCTGCTCTACTTTTAATCCTAAAATGGATTCTACAAATAGTTTTAATTGTGTTTGAACAGTTGCCCAAATAGTTCCAGCTACTGCATCTGGTGCAATATGCTTATCCTTTAAGGAATTGATACTTGGTAAAATCTCAAATAAATTAGCCACCACTTTTGCAGTATTGATATCGTCATCCATGAAAGTTTCTAGTTCGTTGATCCAGGTAGTTAGTTGTGTAGCAAGTGCTTCGTCTTTAGAAAAAGTTTCCTTTCCAAAATTTTGTGCTTGTAGCCACTCGTAGCCCTCCAAGAATCTGCGCAATGCTTTTTCTGAAGCCTGTAATGCTTCATTGCTAAAATCCAATGTGCCGCGATATTGACTTTGTAAAATAAAGAATCGAACAGTCATTGGAGTATAGGCTTGCGTAAGTTCAGCATGATTGCCTTCGAACAATTCACTTAACTTAATCACATTGTTATAACTCTTGCCCATCTTACGGCCATTAATGGTAATCATATTATTATGCATCCAATAACGCGCAGGCATTTGATCATTGCAAACAGTACTTTGTGCAATCTCACACTCGTGGTGTGGAAATTGTAAATCCATCCCGCCGCCATGGATGTCAAATTGTTTTCCTAAATACTTTGTAGCCATTGCAGAACATTCAATATGCCATCCCGGAAAGCCTTCTCCCCATGGGCTTTGCCAACGCATGATATGTTCAACAGGTGCTTTTTTCCATAAAGCAAAATCTACTTTATTTTTTTTCTCTTCTTGATTTTCTAAATCTCTTGTGGATTCTAATTGCTCTTCAATATTGCGACCACTTAAAATACCATAGGATTGATTCTTTTTGGAATAATCGTCATTGTATTTTACCACATCAAAATATACAGAACCATTGGACTCGTAAGCATATCCATCGGCTAATATTTTTTTAATCATTTCTATTTGTTCTACAATATGTCCAGTCGCTGTGGGTTCTATACTTGGTGGTAAATTGTTGAACTGTGTCATAGCCCAGTGGTATAGGTTGGTGTATTTCTGCACCAATTCCATGGGCTCTAGTTTTTCTAAAATCGCTTTAGTTGAAATTTTATCTTCTGCTACCTTTCCTTCTTCTTCAAAATGACCAGCATCAGTAATATTTCTTACGTAACGTACTTTATATCCCTTATGTAAAAGGTATCTGTAGACTACATCAAAAGTAATAAATGGCCTTGCATGTCCTAAATGACTTTCACCGCTTACAGTTGGGCCACAAACATACATGCCCACATAAGGTGCATTAATAGGTTCAAAAACTTCTTTTTGACGGGTAAGCGAGTTGTATATTTTTAGTGGCATAGTAGAACTCAAAGATAATTTTATTTTACCTAATAGAATAGCTAATTCTTAACCAATTGAAGGTCCGCCATAATCATATGATGGTCACTTAGGTTCTCATCCAAAGACTCCCAGCCCTTGACTTGCCATCTTTTATCCGCCATGATATAATCTATTCTTAAAGTAGGAGACAAGTTCATGTAGGTGGCTCCAATTCCGAAACCCTTTTTTAAAAAAGCGTCCTGCATTTTCCCTTTTATTTGTTTATAGGTATAGGAACTTGGGACATCATTAAAATCTCCTGTGATTATAGTGGGATAAGGACTTTTTGCAAGTTGTGCTTGTATGGTTGCTGCCTGTACTGCACGAATCATAAATGCATTTTTCATTTTACGCATAACCCCATACTTTGCTTTTAATGCTGCTTCATTGGCATCCGCTGCATCATCAATCGCCTCAAAATCATCTTGTTTAAATTTAAAAGAAGCTAAATGCGTTGTAAAAACTCGAATGGTATCATCCCCTTTCAATAAATCCACATAGATCAAGCTTTCTTGATTGGTAAATGGTACCCTTTCGGCGTAGAGGATTTTATATTTTGAATAAATGATATTGCCTGCAAAATAATTAGCCTCATTGATTTGATGGTCTTTGGAAAAAAAGGAATACGGATACTTTTGATCAAAATAGGTGGCATGGTTGGCAATATCATTGATAAGTTCTTTGGTATTGTATTCTTGCAAGCAAATAATATCTGGATCCCATTTTTGAATGGACGCTGCAATATCTTCTGTTCTTAATTTATGTCCAATTGGTTGTGGTGTATTGCCATTAAACTCTTTGACATTAAAACTAGTAATGCGTAAGCTATTGTCTTTCTTTTTTTGTGAAAAGGGTGCACCTGGATGCCATGCAAATAAAACCAATATAGTTGGATATGCAATGGCAAGTGTTGTCACAGAAATCAATGATAGTAAAGGTTTAGCTATCAGCCAGATAAATAAAAATAACAGATGCAAGACCACAACATAAGGCGCAATTAAACTTAAAAATCCATTCACCCAGATCCATCCAAGCGGCATAAAAAATTGTGGATACAATAGCAATAACACAAGCATAAGATGGACTGACAATAATAGTCCTTTGCCAAAAATTCTTATGCGTGATTTTTTTGCCATAATCGAATTGAATTTTTATTGCACCTCTTTTGGGGCTAAAAAACCATTAAATTTTTTCACCATAACGTGCATCCAATTGCCTAAATCAATTTTCTTTTTTAATAAATACATATACAATACGCCTACTAATCCTCCCACGTTAAATGTTAAAAAGAACACGGGTGTGCCAGTTATATGTGTTGCCAACTGAAGTATAAAATACACTGTAAATATTAACCAAACAGGGATACCTCTTGTTCCATTGAATTGAAGTTGATAGGTTGGATTCAGGCTCAATGCGGCAGTGGCCAATGCCATGATACTCAATTCTGCGCCCATAAAGGAAACACCTGCGCCCATTGCAATAAACGCAATTGCGCCAAGTATGCCGCTGTATAGATAAATTGGAAATAGATGCTTATTGGCTTTTTGATTTTGTAAAATAGTACCAAAAACAGTTAGCCAAATCATATTACCACAAAGTGTCCAAAATTGATCGTGAGACCAATTGTATATAAAAAAAGTCCAAGGTTTTTCTAATGCTTCTTGGTAATAAGGCGATAACATAAAATGATGTACCACTTGGTCATAAAATTGAGCCATAGGCAGCCCTTCTAAAAAGAAGACCATCCTTGTCATGGCATAAGTCACTGCAAACATTAAATTCGCCGACACAAGTGCTACTAAAGCATTGTTGTCTGCACCAAATAATGGTTTTGATTGTTCTGTTGATTGCATCTGCTTTTGATTATTATGATATTTAGTTCCACCTATTATTACGTTCCTTCTTAGACCAAAGATAAACCAATACAAAGCCTACAATAGCTCCACCCACATGAGCCCATCTTGCCACGTTGTCTCCTGCCGAATTGCGCAAGGCAAAAAATAATTCGTAAGAAAAATACAAGCTACCCAGCCACTTTGCCTTAATGGGAAAGAAGAAATAAATATAGATTAAGGTATTGGGAAACAAGTAAACGAAAGCCATGATAATACCAAAGACGGCCCCACTTGCACCTAATGTGGCAGTATTAATAGTCTTGTTGTAATTGTTTGTCAATAGCTCCATGATCTGGGGACGAATACCAGGAGTAGCCAAGCTTTTATTATTTTCGCTTAATATTCTAGTTAGCTGAATATTATGGTCTTTTGCATATTCCAACACAGTCTTATTAAAATCTGGCGATCCTGACACACTCATTTGACTTAATTGCATGAGGTCTGATGCCATCGGGACAAACTCATATGAAAGTATGAGTAAGTGTAAAACTGAAGCGCCCACACCACATAAAATATAGAACAATAAAAATCGCTTAGGACCCCATACATTTTCTAAAACAGATCCAAACATCCATAACGCAAACATATTACCTAGTATATGTCCAAAGTCACCATGCAAGAACATATGGGTAATCATCTGCCATGGTTGAAACAATTTACTTTGCCATGCGTGTAGTGCAAAATAATCTTCCACTGAAAATGCACTAGTGGGTCCCGCAAATGTATTTTGCGCCAAAAACATTAAAGCATTAATGATGATTAAGTTTTTAATGATCGTTGGTAAAATATTGAAACTTGTAGGTCTAAATTCTCTCATAAATTATGCGTTTAATAAATCTGTTCTTTTTAATTGTACCACATTCTCTATATGCAAAGTGTGTGGAAACATGTCTACAGGCTGTATTTTAGTCACCGTATACTTAGCGTGTAGCAATGCTAGGTCTCTGGCCTGTGTTGCTGGATTACAACTTACATATACAATGATTGGCGCTTCCATTTCTAATAATTTTTGCACTAATTTTTCGTGCATCCCTGCTCTTGGCGGATCGGTGATAATCACATCTGGCTTACCATGGGTTTCAAAAAAAGTATCATCACAAACCTTAATCACGTCTCCTGCAAAAAATGCAGTTGCTGTTAAGCCATTCAATTCGGCATTTAATTTTGCATCCTCAATCGCCTCTTCAATAAACTCTACACCAATAATTTTTTTAGCTTGATCGCTACAAAAAATTCCAATGCTTCCGGTGCCACAATATAAATCATACAAGACTTCCTTTCCACTCAATTCTGCGAAGTCGCGTGTTACTTGATATAAAACTTCTGCTTGTTTTGAATTGGTTTGGAAAAAAGATTTTGGACTTATTTTAAATTCAAACTTTTCTAATTTTTCAGTGATATACCCATTGCCATAATACACTTGTGGAACCAAGTCCTGCATACTATCATTGCGCTTGGTATTGATGGTATACAAGAGCGTAGTGAGTTGAGGGAACTGCTTTAATAACAAATCCAATAATGCTTTTCTTTTTGCTTCATCCTCATAACCAAGAATCAAATTAATCATCCACTCTCCCTTGGTAGAATTTCTAACAAACATATTTCTTAACCAACCTTGGTGTTGTTTGATATTGTAAAACGGCATCTTATTGTCTAAGGCAAATTGAACCACCGCTTTGCGCATTAAATTGGTTGGCTCTTCTTGTAAATAACAAGTGTCTATTGGAACAATTTTTTCGAAAAATCCTCTCGCATGAAAACCACCATCACCTGGGCTTTTAACCGGCGCCTCGCCAGAAGCTTTCATTGCTCTAAAGGCTTCAAATGACATATAGATCTCTGTAGCAAATGTGTATTCAACTTTATTGCGATAGCCCTCGGTTTGCTTGGCACCCAAAATAGCAGGAATAGGTGGCAAGGGAATCTTAGCAATCCTTGTTAAATTATCAACCACTTGTTGTTGCTTATAGACTAGCTGTTGCGCATAAGGCAACATCTGCCACTGACATCCTCCGCATACCCCAAAATGACTACAGAATGGTTTCACCCTGATGTCGGAATAGCTATGAAATTTTTTAGCAAAGCCTTCTGCCCAATCGGTTTTATTTTTTTGTAACTGAATGTCCACCACATCTCCTGGCACTGCGCCTTCTACAAAAATCACTTTCCCATCCACTCTTGCTAAGGACTTACCCTCCGCTGCATAGTCCTCAATAAGGACCTTTTCTAAAATGATGGCTGGTTTTGACTTTCTCACAGTAACAAAGGTACAATCAAGCTACTAGAATCTACCATTCCACCCATTTAAATTAAACCTAAATCTGTTTTTTATTTTTTACTTTTGTGTACTTAATTTGACCTTTAACCCTTTTATATGTTTCAGAAAATTATTGTTTTATTCAGTTTTAGTTTAATTCTTTTGTTTAACAGCGCTGTGCATGCTCAGGCCGTGAAAAAACTACCCCTTACAAATATCAAGTCTGTTGGGCATAATATTGAAATAACCCTTAAGCCTTACAAAAACACAAAAATCTATCTAGGCACCAACTATGGTCAAAATCGCGTGTTTGCCGATTCAACCATTTTAAATGAAGTAAGCCTTGGATATTTTAAAGGAAAAGAAAAACTAACCCCAGGCATCTATTTTATTGTTTCTCCTAAGTATAGTATTCTATTTGAATTTTTGGTGGACGAGGGGCAACAATTTAAAATCATTGCGGACACATTGAATTTAGTAGACTATAAAATTATTGGCTCAAAAGAAAACGATATTTTTAGTGCCTATTCCAAAACTATGAACCAACTTGGTGTGCAAAGAAGCCAATTGGAGCAAGCTTATAACAGCGCAGCAACAGCAATCGATTCTGTAAAATACCTGCAGGCCCTAAAAAAGATGGACACCAGCTTTAAAGAAGAGCGCGAAAAAATTATTACAAGTGCACCGAAATCGATGATGCGTTTTTTCTTAGACGTATTACAAAGACCGGAAATACCAGCTATCCCAATCATCAATGGCAAGGCGGATTCTACCTATCCTTTTTATTATGTCAAAAATCATTATTGGGACAATGTGGTGTTCAATGATAACCGTTTATTAAGAACGCCTTTTTTTGAAGCGAAGCTAGATGAGTATTTTAAAAACTATGTTTCACGTGAACCAGATTCAATTATTGAAGAAGTGCAATACCTATTGACAGTAGCGAAAACAGGAAAAGAAATTTATCCTTTTTTACTTTTTAAGTTTACTAATAAATACATTAGTCCCGAATTTATGGGGCAGGATAAAGTGTTTTTACATTTGTTTCAAAACTTTTTTAGCAAGGGAGACACCGTACTCTTAAACAATGAATCTAAAAAAGCAATCACAGAAAGAGCCTATAGTATCATGGCCAACGTAATTGGTAATCCCGCTCCAGCATTGGATTTGAATACAATGGATAATAAAGCTTTTTCGCTTTATAACAGTCCAGCTAAATTTACATTTATCGCATTCTGGGATCCAACTTGTGGACATTGTAAAGAAGAAATGCCAAGGGTAGATTCTTTTTATACAAAAAACTGGAAGCAATTAGGTGTGCAAGTAATTGGTGTTAATACCAATGTAAAAGAATTAGCGTCTTGGAAACAATTTATTACAGAACAACATTTTGATGCAGGATGGTCACATGTATATCAAACCGAAGCAGCATTCAATGCAGAAATAAATGCAGGCAAACCCACTACTATCAGACAGCTGTATGATGTGTTTAAAACACCTACCTTTTATTTATTAGATAAAGACAAAAAGATCATTGCTAAGAATTTAACGGTCGACCAGTTTCATGATTTCTTGCAATCTCAACAAAAAAAATAAGTTAAAATACAACCGAAACAACATCTCTTATCACCTTAGGTTTTCCTAATGTGTAATAATGTAAAATAGGAACGCCAGCTGCTTTTAACTCCTTGCTTTGCTGGATCAACCACTCCGTGCCCACTTGCTCACATTCCGCATCTGTCTTGCACTTGTTAATGGCATTGGACAAATCTGTTGGGATGTCTACATGGAATATTCTTGGTAAAATCGTCAATTGCTTTTTATTGGTAATCGGTTTTAATCCTGGGATGATAGGTACTGTAATACCCATATCGCGACAAGCTTGCACATAGTCCAAAAACTTTTGGTTGTTGAAAAACATTTGGGTCATGATATACTCTGCACCCGCATCTACCTTCTCTTTGGTTTTGATTAAATCAATTTCAAAATTTGGGGATTCAAAATGTTTTTCTGGATAGCCGGCAACACCCATACAAAAATCGGTCTTGCCGCCGTTTAAAATATCTTCGTCTAAATAAATACCCTGGTTCAATTGTCCTACTTGCTTTAATAAATCAATCGCATATTTATTTCCACCTGGCTCTGGCTCAAAGCTAGACTCGTTCTTAGCCGCATCACCTCTTAAAATTAAAGCATTGTCAATACCTAAAAACTGCAAATCAATCAATGCATCTTCTGTTTCTCTTTTTGTAAAACCACCACAAATAATATGTGGGACTGCGTCGATATTGTAATGATTCATAATCGCAGCACAAATACCCACTGTACCTGGTCGCTTGCGCACATCTACTTTTTCAAAAGTGCCATCTGTTTTTTTCTTAAACATGGTTTCACTTCTGTGGTAAGTCACATTGATCCATGAAGGCTTAAATTCCATGAGTGGATCTAAATGATCGTAGATAGAGGTAATTGTTTTGCCCTTTAATGGTGGCAGAATCTCAAAAGAGACCAATGTGTCTTTTGCTTTTGCTAAATGTGCTGTTACGTGCATAGAGTGCAAAAATAGTTAATATTATTTGACTAGGTTCAAATAGGCCTTTTTACCCTTATTTTTGTACAAAACATTCAACGTGATACTAACGATACATACCGATAAGTTGATTAAACAATACAAGGGCCGTAAGGTGGTGGACGAGGTAAGTATCTCTGTAAAACAGGGGGAAATTGTTGGATTATTAGGGCCAAATGGTGCCGGGAAAACAACGACTTTCTATATGGTGGTTGGTCTGATTGCTCCAGACCAGGGCCGGGTGTTTTTAAACGAAGAGGATATCACGCATTTGCCCATGTATAAGCGCGCTCAAATGGGTTTGGGCTATTTACCACAAGAAGCAAGTGTGTTTAGAAAGTTATCTGTAGCAGATAATATTATGGCCATTTTAGAAATGACAAAATTGACGAAGGGTGAGCGTTTACATAAAATGGAAACCCTTTTAGATGAATTTAATTTACAAAAAGTAAGAGATAATAACGGTGATAGTTTAAGTGGTGGCGAGAGAAGAAGAACTGAGATTGCAAGAGCACTAGCCGTAGATCCTAAATTTATTTTATTGGACGAACCCTTTGCTGGCGTGGATCCTATCGCAGTAGAAGATATACAATCAGTTGTCGCTAGATTAAAATTAAAAGACATTGGTATTTTAATTACCGATCACAATGTCAATGAAACCTTATCCATTTGCGATCGTGCTTATCTATTGATTGAAGGAAAAATATTTAAACACGGAACTGCCGAAGAATTAGCAGCAGATGAACATGTAAGACGATTATACCTTGGTACCAACTTTGAGTTAAAGCGCAAGGATTGGATTATCGAAATGGGACAAAAATAGCCTATGAAGATTTTTAGCCCAGCATTATCAAGACTAGCAAGATTGCGCTATTGGCGCGTCGAGCATTGGGTTAAAGATCCGGTAGCTGCGCAACGTGAAGTATTGCAGGACCTCATTACACACGGTCAATACACACAGATCGGAAGAAAGTATCAGTTTAGTAGCGTATTCAATATTAGAAAATTCAAAGAAGTTGTTCCAATACAAGAATACGAAGACATTAAGCCCTATATAGATGAGGTCATGCAGGGCGAGGCCGATGTGTTATGGAACACCCCTATTGCATGGTTTGCAAAAAGTAGTGGCACGACAAGTGATAAAAGTAAATTTATTCCGCTAAGCCAAGAGAGCATCGAAGACAACCATTTTCAGGGATCAAAAGATGTGCTCAGTATTTATTATAACGCCTTTCCAGACAGTGATCTTTTAACGGGCAAGATGCTTATCGTGGGTGGAAGCCATCAAGTGCATCCCATTAAAGAAGACATTCAATATGGGGACCTAAGTGCAGTCTTATTGCAGAACGCGCCCATTTGGTCTGGCTTAGTTAGGGTTCCAGAATTATCCATTGCATTGATGGACGAATGGGAATCTAAAATCGAAATGCTTGCGCAAAGCACGATCCAAGAACCTGTGGCGTCTATTGCAGGTGTGCCTACTTGGACACTGGTATTGTTAAAACGAATTTTAGCAATCTCTGGTAAAAAAACAATTAAAGAAGTTTGGCCTGATTTTGAATTGTATATACATGGTGGCGTTTCTTTTACACCCTATCAAGCAGAATTTAAAAAGATCATTGGTGGGGATTGTAATTATCTAGAGATCTACAATGCCAGTGAAGGATTTTTTGCAGCACAGGATCGATTGAACGAAGAGGGGATGTTGCTCTTTTTAGATCATGGCATTTTTTATGAATTCATGCCAGTAGAAGCATATGGTAAGGAAAATCCTACTACAATTGGATTAGACAAAGTTGAATTAGGAAGAAATTATGCCATTGTCATAAGCACCAATGGTGGGCTCTGGCGATATCTTGTAGGGGACACCGTGCAGTTTGTGACACTGCATCCTTTTAGAATTAAAGTCAGTGGAAGATTAAAACAATATATCAATGCTTTTGGAGAAGAATTGATTGCAGACAATAGTGATAAGGCGATTAGCCTAACCTGTGCAAGTTTGAATCTAGTGATGAAAGAGTACACTGCTGCACCTATCTTTATGTCAGACAAGGGTGCTGGCGCACATGAGTGGTTGATTGAATTTGAAAACCCTCCAACAGATATGCATGCGTTTACTGTTGAGCTAGATAAAAATTTACAATCGGTGAATAGTGATTATGAAGCAAAAAGATATAAAGACATTGCACTAGGCTTGCCACAAATTACTGCGGTTAAAAAAGATTGTTTTCACGAATGGTTAAAAAGAAAAGGTAAATTAGGTGGACAACATAAAGTGCCTAGATTGTCCAATGAGCGTAAATTTTTAGAGGAATTAAAATTGATTCACCAGGAAGGATAATAAAACAGCATACTATGATTGATGTCTTAGGCTGGATAGCAACTGCAGTTGTAGTGGGTTCTTTTGCAATACAAGATGTAAGAAAACTAAGGATGATCAATATGATTGGCAGTATGCTTTGGATTGCATACGGTTTTTTAAAACAGGATAATCCTATTATATTTGTGAATATTAGTATTATCTTGATGCATACTTATTGGTTTATTAAAAATAGAAAGTAATGAAATTATTAGCAGGAAAAGTAGCCATTGTAACTGGAGCAGCTAGAGGCATTGGCGCAGCGATCGCTTTAAAATTAGCAGAGCAAGGTGCCCATATTGCATTCACTTATGTAAGCGATAGTAGTGCTGAAAAAGCGAATAGCTTAGTAGCTGAAATAGAAAAACTAGGTGTTAAAGCAAAGGCATACCAAGCCAATGCGGGTGATTTTGCAGCCTGTGAAACATTTGTAAATGATGTAGTTGCGACATTTGGTACTGTAGATATTTGTGTCAACAATGCAGGTATCTCTAAAGACAATTTGTTATTGCGCATGACGGAGGAACAATGGGACGATGTCATGGAAACCAATTTAAAGAGCGTCTTTAATATGACTAAGCAAGTGATTCGTCCAATGATGAAAGCGCGTAGTGGAAGCATTATCAATATGAGTTCTATCATTGGCATTCGTGGTAACGCAGGCCAAAGCAGCTATGCAGCAAGTAAAGCTGGGATCATAGGATTTACAAAATCAATTGCAGCAGAAGTAGGAAGTCGTAATATTCGTTGTAATGCAATTGCGCCAGGATTTATAGAAACCGATATGACGCATTATTTAAATGAAGGTGAAGCAGGAAAAGCTTTTTTAGAAAAAATTCCTTTGGGTCGTTTTGGTAAGGCAGATGAGATTGCTAACACCACTTTATTTTTAGCGAGCGATATGAGTAGTTATGTAACTGGTCAAGTGATTAGCGCCTGCGGCGGATTGAATATCTAATCATAAAAATATTTGAAACAAAAAAGGATCAACAATTGTTGATCCTTTTTTTATGTACTAAGTTTTAATTAATTGATTCTTGTATCAATCTCTACTTTTAAATCTGCATAGATAGACTCTACTGTGCCCTCGCCCTTAACAGCAACCACTTTATTAAATTGTGCGTAGTAAGTCGCAACAGCAGTGGTCTTATCATTGTATTCTTGGATTCTTGCGCGAATAATATTTTCGTTGGTATCGTCCGATCTGCCAGATGTCAAACCTCTTCCTAATAATCTTTTCACCAACTCTTCTTCGCTTACTTCTAATGCAAGTACTACGTTAATTTCGTTTGATTTATTTTTTAACAAAGCATCTAAGGCAACACATTGTGCAGTTGTTCTTGGAAAGCCGTCAAATAAAAATCCTTTTGCCCCTGGATGTGCATTCATAAAATTATCAACCATACCTATCACCACTTCGTCTGGCACCAATTGTCCTTGGTCCATCATTCTCTTGGCTTCCAATCCTAATGTGGTTTGACCAGCAATCTCGCTACGTAATAAATTACCCGTAGACAAATGCTGTAAACCATAAGCGGCGATAATGTTTTCACTTTGAGTGCCTTTGCCGCTTCCTGGTGGACCAAATAGGATTAAATTGAACATGGGATTGTGTTGATAGAGCACAAAGATAACAAACTCGGGTAAATTTTTTTAACCTTCCTTTATAAATTACGCAACAAATTAACTGAATACTTGTTAGTATTTTACATAGAAATCAATACCATGTATAAAATACTTTGTTTTTGCCTTTTGATCAGCCAAACCGCTTGCGGCCAGTCAATGATTAAACAATCCAATAAATCGAAAACCATGCCTACAAAAGAAAATACCTATTATTCTAAAACGAGTAAGGAAGCTGTTATTGTACCCGATAGCGTTTGGAAACAGATCTTAAGTCCCGAAGTCTATGCAATTGCTAGAGAAAAGGGGACCGAGCGTCCTTTTACCAGTGCCTTTGAAACTTCTAAGGCCATTGGTACTTATCATTGTAAAGCATGTGGTAACCCACTTTTTAAAAGCGATACCAAATTTGATAGCGGTTGTGGCTGGCCTAGTTTTTACGAGCCTGTAACTAAACAGTCCATCATTTATACCCCTGATAACACCCATGGGATGAAGCGAACAGAAGTGCAATGTGGTAAGTGCAAGGCACATTTAGGGCATGTATTTGAAGATGGCCCGCCTCCAACAGGCTTGCGTTATTGTATCAATGGGGTCATCCTTGATTTTGAGGCAAAATAATACATTGCATAGGCAGTAATAAATATGCCCACAAAAGATAAAATCATGACACTCTGTGAAAAGAAGGTCGTCCATTCTATTTCTAAAGTCATGCCTTCTTTTACCAACATCACGGTTACGCTACCTACATAGCCAATTGAATCTGCTAAATAGATAAAGAAGCCTGCATTTCCTTTAATCGAATAGGCTGCAATTAAGCGATCAAAATAAATAGAATTGAAAGGTATATACACAAGGTATAAGCCAAGGCCTACCAAGAGCATCCACCAAAATGGATCCAATAATTTTTGTGTGAAAAAATATGTGGACAATCCCGCAACTACAAAACCAATTATAATAAACACATGCGCTATCATAAATGCTTTAAAACTATTTTTAACTGCGACAACTGCACCAATTAAGATTAAAATAAAAATAGTAATAGGAATTTCGGTTTCAGAAAAAGTAGAAGGCTTTGCGGCATAACCCATTTCCTTCCACATGTCTGCCGAAAAATTATCTCGAATATCTCTAAAAATAGTGGCAAATAAATAAATGACAATAAAAGCAACCACCCCTGGTAAATACTGCTTTATAATTAATTTTCGATCTGCTCCTGTCATTGGAATTCTTTTTGCCCTCAAGGCTTCATCTTCTGCAGAGGGCGGTGGCACTTTCTCCAAGCCCCAAACACATAGCACCAAGGGCAATGCAAAAACCAATCCAGTACAAAATGGTACCCAGGTTTCAGCGATATGAAAATCTTGCATCAACCAAGCGCCTACAGACTTAACCCATCCTGCAGAAAAAATAAAACTTACTGCCAGTGCAGCACCAATGAAGTCGGTGCTACGTCTTCCTTCTACATAAGAAAAGACAACACCCCATAACATGCCCAACGGAAAACCATTGATGAATAAAAATAAGATGCTATAAGGTGCAGGCACAATGGCGAATAATAACCAAGCTGCCCATGCAATACCCGTTAATAAAAAAATAATTTTATATCGGTTCTTTTTTTCTAGGCCAGAGATGAATTTAATACCATAAAACTTGGCCATTAAATAGCCCAACATTTGACTAATCACCATCGCGGTTTTAAATGCAATAGGTCCAAAAGTCATGCCTTCAAAAGTGCAAACTGTAAATGATTTTCTAAATCCAAATATAAAAACATAGGTCCCAAAGGAAACTAAGGCAGCATAAAGTGCTACTGATTTTTCTTTTGTGATAAATGACATACCTATTTCTTTTAATGAAAACAATTTTTTGGAATCGTCCTCTTAAAGATAGTGTAATTCAACTAATTTTTATGGTAAGCAAAGACAAAGGGCTTCTCAGGATTGTCTTTTAAACTGCGCTTTACTAAATGCGGCTTTTGAATGATTTTTCTTTTATTTAAATCAATCACTTCGATATTCTGATAAAACTGTTCTACATGTTCAATCTGATACAACATGGTATGTATTTCCAATAATAAAATCAATTGCTTTTGTCTTTTTAAGACATCGTTGTTCGCAAGATATATATGGCTTCTTAACATGGACACAAAACTACAATTTTTTACAAGTATATTTGAATAAGATTTAAAGATTCATGCAACAAAAAAAGGTAATCATCGCGCCATTAGATTGGGGACTTGGTCATGCAACAAGATGTATCCCAGTCGTTACTGCGTTTATTGAACTTGGCTATCATGTAACGATTGCTACAGAAGGAGCGCACGAAATAATTTTGAGAGAAGCCTTTCCTGGTTTGACTTTCCTGAGATTAAAAGGATATCAAATTCGTTATTCTAAAAAAGCAGATGGATTTACATTGATTATGGTTTTACAGATTCCTCGTATTTTGTACAACATCTTTAGAGAGTTTTGGTGGTTATATAAAACAAATCGACACCAACAATTTGACTTGATTGTTTCTGATAATCGACTTGGTTTTTTTCACTTTAAAACACCTTCTGTATTTATCACACATCAGCTGAATCTACAAACGCCTTATAGCTTGTCAACTAGATTATTACAGTGGATGCAGTATAGTTGGTTTAAACTTTTTTATGCCATGGTTTGGGTACCCGATATGGAAGGCGACCAAAATCTTTCTGGCATTTTAGGAAATCCAATATTGAAACCATCCGTGCCCGTTTGGTACATGAATTGTTTGTCTAGGTTAAAAGCCTATGCTTCTGTTCCTGTGGATGGGCAGCAGCCTACCCACTTGTTTTTAGGCATTGTGTCTGGACCAGAGCCACAAAGAAGCATTTTTCAAGAGGTCTTATGGGTAGAAGGGAATCAATACCAACAGCCGTTTAAGCTCATCGCTGGCACTGCTGGTCAACCCAATAACCATGCTGTTTCTGCGGTTGGGTCCATCGTACCCCACTTGGACGGACCCGATATGGTCAAAGCGATTGAAAATACAAAGTATATTATTAGCCGAGGTGGATATACTAGCTTAATGGAACTAATTCCATTCAATAAGTCCCTGATTTTAGTACCCACTCCTGGACAAACAGAACAGGAATACTTGGCTAAAAGATGGCAAGAAAAAGGTTGGGCTATTGCCTTTGATCAAAGTGCATTTAAACTGGAAACAGCCCTTAAAGAAGCTGCCAATTTTAAGTACCAACCCATCCCTTTTAAAAGCTTTACAAAAGAAGCATTGGAAGCAACCTTAAAGCAAGTAAATTTGTAGCATGGCTGTACAAAAAACAGGTGAAGGGATTTTTGAAAATTTATCCAACTATTTAATCATTGATGTTCGAAGTCCTGGAGAGTATGCACATGCACATATCCCAACTGCTTTTTCACTTCCACTTTTCACTGATGAAGAACGTGCAGCAATTGGTACCACCTATAAACAAGAAAGTAGAGAAGCTGCCATTAAATTAGGGCTTCCTTTTTTTGGCACGAAGATGCAAAACATGATTGAGCAAGTTGAGGGATGGTCTGCTATCTACGAAAAAACAAATAGCAAGAAGCCAATCATTTTAATACACTGTTGGAGAGGTGGTATGCGCAGTGCTGCGGTTGCTTGGCTATTAGATTTATACGGTTTTAAAACGGAACAACTCACAGGAGGCTACAAGGCTTATCGAAATTGGGTTTTAGCGCAGTTCGAAAAAGATTATGCAATGAAAGTCTTGGGCGGTTTTACGGGATCAGGTAAAACAGAAATACTATTACAACTACAAAAGAGTAAGCTTCCAGTCATTGATTTAGAAGGGTTGGCCAATCATAAAGGATCTGCATTTGGTGCGCTAGGACAAAATGAACAAGCTAGTCAAGAACAATTTGAAAATAATTTAGCGAGGTCTTTATTGAATATAAGTTTACAACATCCGTATTTTTGGATAGAAGACGAGAGTCAAAGAATTGGAACAAATATGTTGCCTATTACTTTTTTTAAAAACATGCGCAATAGTATTTGTTATTTTATTGACATCCCATTTGATGCTCGTTTGCAATTTATCGCTCAAGCTTATGGTAAGTTTGCAGTAGCTGATTTAATAGCAGCCACTTTAAGAATTCAAAAAAGACTGGGAGGATTAGAGACAAAAACTGCAGTGAATTTATTGGTTGAAAACAATATCGAAGGCGCTTTTTCTATTTTATTAAAATATTATGATAAGGTTTATTTAAAAAATATCGAAGCCGCTGCTATTCCAAAATTCAAAACAGAAAAAATAGTAGCTTCAGAAGTCAATCCAATTCATAACGCAGGCATTTTAATGCATCTTTAATTTTTTTATATGTTTCAGCAATTTTTAGCGTGGTGGTTTTTTACATTAAGGGGTTGGAAAACAGAAGGCAATTTTCCGCATACATTAAAGCAGTCTGTGATCATTGCGGGGCCCCATACCCATGGAGTAGATTTTTTCCTTGGTTTAGCGGTACGCCAACAAATGCATTTTAAATTTGTGCATTTTTTGGGTAAAAAAGAACTCTTTAACCCCCTCACAGGGTGGTTTTTTAGGCTTTTAGGGGGTCACCCTGTAGATCGACATAAAAAGAACAATATGGTAGAACAGGTGGTGGCGCTTTATCGCAAAAATGAACGCTTTCATATTGCAATTTCCCCAGAAGGCACAAGAACAAAGGTCCTTAAATTTAAAACAGGCTTTTACCATATCGCTAAAAACGCTGGGGTACCCATTTTGATGGTAGGCTTTGATTTTGGCAAAAGACGCGTGGTATTTGCAGACCCCTTCTATACCAGCAATGATGAATCTGCCGATTTACGCTCAATTGTCAATTTTTTTAAAGAATTTGAGGGCTATGTTCCAGAATATGGCATCACAGACGATATAGTTTGTTAAAAACAAGTGATTTTTCATTTTTGTTTTATTCCTATGCCGTAGTTTCTTATTTTTGTCACAGCAATAACTTGATTATTCATATACTAAAAACAGACTTAACATGAAAAGTAAAATTTTTTTAGCGCTTGCTCTTATAAGCTTAGGTGCTTTTTCTTGCGTTAGCCCTAAAAAATTACAAGAGGCAGAAGCTAAATATGGTCAATTAAATGGCGCATACGCAGATCTTCAAAGTAAATACCGTGATGCACAAGACGCAACTTCAAAAGCAAAAAATGATGCAGACAAAATTGCTGCAGAAAGAAAAGCTTTAGAAAATCAAGTGGCTGATTTAAATAAGCAAATTGACTTTTTAAAAGAAAATAACAATGTGGTATTAAGCCAACTAAAGGACATGTCTGTTGTAACAGGTGCACAAGCAGAAAGCATCAAGAAGTCTTTAGATAATATTGGATCAAAAGACCTTTACATTCAAGGCTTACAAAGCTCTATGGCTCGTAAGGATTCCATCAATATGAATTTGGTGATGAACCTGAAAGGTGTATTAGGCGACTTGAACGACGAAGACGTCAATGTGAAAGTAGATAAGGGTGTGGTATACGTTGACATTTCTGATAAATTATTATTCAAAAGCGGAAGCTTTAATATCACAGACAAAGCTAAAACTGTATTGGGTAAAGTAGCTAAAGTATTAGCAGCACAGCCATCTATCGAATTTATGGTAGAAGGTCATACAGATTCTCAACAATTATTAGACAATGGTTCTGTATTAGAAGACAACTGGGATTTATCTGTAAAGCGTGCAACGACAGTGGTACGTATTTTACAAGATACTTATGGTTTAGATCCTAAGCGTATGACTGCTGCAGGTAGAGGTGAATATGCTCCATTGGTTGAAAACGATAACGCTACAAACAGAGCTAAAAACAGAAGAACAAGAATCGTAATCTTACCTCAATTAGATCAATTCTTTAAATTATTAGAGAATAAGTAGACGATAGAACAATCCTTCTGTTTAAAGATTGATTTAACTTTATACCAAGATTTTTCAGGGCACCCTCCAACAGGTGCCCTGATTTTTTTGCCTACTTGTTTTTAAAGCTTTTTATTATTTTTAGTTTTCCACCTGCTTTATAATTGCATCAAGTACACGTATCTTCGCAGGATGCAACAAGCGTATTTGAACGGATTAAATGAACCACAAAAAGAGGCCGTGCTGCACCTTAAAGGGCCCTTGATGATTATTGCCGGAGCGGGAAGTGGTAAAACAAAAGTATTGACTTCTCGTATTGCGCATTTAATGCATAGTGGCGTGGACTCCTTTAATATCTTGGCGCTTACTTTTACCAATAAGGCCGCTGCCGAAATGAAAGAAAGGGTGGAAAAAGCCCTTGGCAATATGGAAGCCCGCAACTTATACATTGGCACTTTCCACAGTGTATTTGCACGTATATTAAGAGCAGAAGCTGCTAAGTTGGGCTATCCACAAAGCTTTACCATCTACGATACCGACGATTCAAGGTCTGTTTTAAAGCAAGTGATCAATGATATGGGTTTGGATGATAAATTATATAAACCCAATATTGTACACAATCGCATCTCGTCAGCTAAAAATGCTTTGGTAGGTCCTGCTGAATATGCGATGGACAATTTTTTAAAGCAAGAAGATGCCAGGTCTAACAGACCTCAAATTGCAGAAATTTATGCAAGCTATGTGGCTCGTTGTTTTAAAAGCGGGGCCATGGATTTTGATGACTTACTTTTTAAAATGCACGAATTGTTGCATGACTTTCCAGAAGTATTGCATAAGTATCAACACAAGTTTAAATATATTTTAATTGATGAGTACCAGGACACCAATCCGGTACAATATCAAATTGCAAAACTACTTGCAGCGGTGCATGAAAATCTTTGTGTGGTGGGTGATGATGCACAAAGTATTTATAGCTTTCGTGGTGCCACCATCGAAAACATTTTACAATTTCAAAAAGATTATGACGACGTAAAGTTGGTCAAGCTTGAACAGAACTATAGAAGCAGCAAGTCCATCATCGAAGTCGCTAACTGTGTGATTAAAAATAATAAAGGTCAAATACCAAAAGAGCTTTGGACAGATAACGAAGAAGGTGACAAAATTAAGTTGGTGCGAACAATGACCGACAATGATGAAGGAAAATTTGTTGCAGATAGTATCCAAGAAAATAAATTAAGAAACCATTTTTACAATAAAGACTTTGCCATTTTATATAGGACCAATGCCCA
>CAMBDE010000024.1 GCA_945865295.1 Chitinophaga pinensis
AAGTAGATTTAGCGCATTTTGTACAACAAACCAATCCACATCAGGAACAACAAGAATTGAATACAGACTTATTTGAAAATGCATTGAGCTTGCCTGATATTAAAGTGCGCAAATGTTTGGTACCGAGAACAGAAATTATTGGTGTTGATATCCTTACGCCTATCTCCGAATTGAAGGCACTTTTTATTGAAACCAAATTGAGCAAACTCATTGTCTACAACGATATCCTAGACAATATTGTTGGGTATGTGCACCAGTTAGATTTATTTAAAAAGCCTACAGAAATTAAAGCAATACTACACCCTGTTTTATTGGTGACTGAAAGCATGAATGCAGCAGACCTTATTAATTTATTCTCTAAAAAAAGAAAAAGCATTGCATGGGTCGTGGATGAATTTGGTGGCACTGCGGGGATTGTTACCATGGAAGATGTGTTGGAAGAAATTTTTGGCGAGATCAATGACGAATATGATGAACAAGAGTTTTTAGAAAAGAAGCTTTCTGCCAACGAATACCTTTTTAGTGGTAGGTTGGAATTGGACTATTTATATGAAAAATATGGTATCGACTTTGCAGCCGATAGTGCAGAGACTTTGAGTGGTTATTTGATCCATAAACATGAAGCTATTCCTAAAGTAAGAGAAGTGATTCATTTAAGCCATTTTGATGCCGAAATCCTCTTAGTAAGCGATACCAGAATTGAGAAAGTAAAGCTGACCGTACACTAACAGTATTTTTAGGTTTTAGGCCCTCATTTTGCCCTATAAGCCTTAACTTTAGGCTTCATTCTTAACAATCCATGGCACTATTTGATCGTTTAAATCCCAAAGATGGCTCCGAGATGTCTTTTATCGATCATCTCGAAGTATTAAGAGGCACCATCGTAAGATCTGCAGCAGCAATTTTAGTCATGGCTTTAGTGATTTTTATAAAGCGTGACTGGGTTATGGACAACATCATTACAGGTCCGATTCAACCAGATTTTATTACTTATCGTTTATTTTGTGAATTCAGTCAATGGGCTGGATTAGGCAATGCATTGTGTATGCCTGCTGTAAAAGTAACCATGCAAAGCACCACATTTGGTGGACAGTTCTTAAGCAGTATTAGCATGGCGATTGTGGGTGGTATCATCACTGCTTTCCCGTTTATTTTTTATCAATTTTGGTCCTTTATTAAACCTGCTTTAAAAGAGCGTGAATTAAGTAATACTAGATACATGATTTTTTGGGTCTCCTTCTTTTTTTTCTTAGGCGCAGCCTTTGGATTTTTCATACTAGGCCCATTCACTTTTAATTTCTTAGCAAGCTTCCAATTAGGCACTAAGAATGTGATTACTACCATGCCTACTTTTGCAGATTACTTAGATAATTTAACCAATCTTATATTGGGCTGTGGCATTGCATTTGAATTGCCTGTATTGGCTTTTTTATTGACAAAAATTGGCATGGTCACCCCTAAGTTTTTAAGCGGGGGCCGTAAATATGCAGCTGTTGTGATTTTAATTGTGGCTGCATTTATTACACCAAGTCCAGATTGGTATAGTCAGTTACTGGTTTTTATCCCTTTATATTCACTTTTTGAATTAAGTATTATCATATCAAGATGGGCTTATAAAAGTGTGAAGAAGGCAGAAGCAGAGTGGGAGTAATAATTAACTATTGATAAGTTAGCAATAAATTAAAATCGATTCATATGGCTTATATTTTTGATCCATCTAAACCTATCGCATTGGGTGCAGATCACGCTGGCGTAGCTTACAAAAAAGAAGTAATTGAGTGGCTCGAAAAAAAAGGATACCAAGTTAAAGATTTTGGCACTTATACGACTGATTCTGTGGACTACCCAGATTTTGCGCATCCTACTGCAGCCAGTGTTGAAACTGGGGAAGCTGCATTTGGTATTTTATTTTGTGGCGCTGCAAATGGTGTAGCCATTACAGCCAATAAACATGCAGGTATTAGAGCTGGTTTATGCTGGTTGCCAGAGGTGGCTCAGCTAACAAGATTGCACAATGACGCTAATATCATTTGTATCCCTGCAAGATTTGTAGGTGTTGAATCTGCCATCGAAATGATTGATCTATTTATGACGACCGCATTTGAAGGCGGAAGACATCAAGGCAGAGTAGATAAGATAAGTTGCTAACAACCAAATTTCACTAAAAAATAACTACATTTAAATTAACTATTTCATTAAAATTAATCAATATGCGTAAAATTTTCATTGTACTGCTAAGTTTGAGTATTGGATTTGTGAATGCACAAACCATAGATGCCAACACCGCAGCTAAAACCATCACAGCAGCAGGCTTAAAAAAACACCTTAGCATCATAGCTGGCGAGGAAATGCAAGGTAGAGAAACTGGAACAGAAGGAGAAAGAAAAGCGGCAAGCTATTTAGTGAGCCAATACAAACAAATGAATCTAACACCTGGCAATGCTGGATCTTATAGAATGCCATTTAGTTTGTTTCAAGATAAGCTGACGACTTCAAGTTTAATAGTGAATGGCGCAAGCTATGCTTTAGATAAAGACTTTTGGACCAGCGCAGCTGCTGCACCACAAAAATTATTTACAAGTAGTGATTTATATTTTGTAGGCGCTGAATTCAATGATAAGTCTACATTAGATGTTAAAGGAAAATTATTAATCAGCACAGAAGGTAAGGAAAGAGCCATGAGTAAAACAATGGCAGCACAAAAATTAGGTGCGATTGGTATCATCAATATTGCAAAAACAAATCCAACCATGCCAAGTAACTTAAGTGGCAGATTGGCTTTTGCTGCCAACACCAATACTTTTGTAAGCATGACTGTTTCTAAAACTGTTGGCGCTGCATTATTGGGTGGAACAAAAGATTTCAGTGATCAAGAATGGGAAACCCTCCCAGTTGGCAAATATACTGCTGCCATTGAATGGACATCAGACAGAACAAGTGTGACGATACCAAGTGCGAATGTGATTGCCTATATTCCAAGTAAAGAAAAATCGGATGAGTATTTATTCATCACGAGTCATTATGACCATGAAGGTATTAAGAATGGCGTGATCTATTACGGCGCGGATGATGATGGATCAGGTACAACAGGTGTAGTTGCGATTGCAGAAGCATTTGCATATGCAAGAAAAAAAGGATTTAGTCCAAAAAGAAATATTGTATTCTTGAATGTATCGGGAGAAGAAAAAGGATTGTTAGGCTCTAAGTATTATGGAGACCATCCTATTTTCCCATTGGAAAAAACCACTGCCGATTTAAACATCGACATGATTGGTCGTATTGATCCAACTTATAAAGGAGATTCCATGAACTACGTATATGTGATTGGAGAAGATAAGTTGAGTAGTGATTTACAACCTATCACAGATAAGGTGAATAAAAACTACAATATGGAATTAGATAGAAGATTCAACGATCCTAAAGATCCAAATCGTTTTTATTACAGAAGTGACCATTATAATTTTGCTGCAAAAGGCGTTCCTGTGATTTTTTACTTCAACGGAACACACGCAGACTACCATAAACCAACAGATAGAGTAGAAAAAATCAATTTTGATTTGATGGAAAAAAGAACAAGAATCATTTTTGAAACTGCATGGGAAATGGCTACAAGAGAAGAAATGTTAAAGCGCGACATGCCTCTAAACATGCCTCCTACAAGATAGTCGAATCTAATTGCATAAAAAATGCCCCTTATTGCTAAGGGGCATTTTTATTTCTTACATATTTTTTATAGAATGTTAGCGTTTGAAATAAAAACTAATCCGAGCGAGTGTTCGAGCTTGCGAGCGTGAGCGAGGATTAGTATTTTTTCAAATGCTAAAGATTATTGTCCAAGTATGTAAGCAAATATCAATGGCACGACAATCGTGGCATCACTCTCTACAATAAACTTAGGTGTATGAATATCCAATTTACCCCAGGTAATTTTTTCGTTAGGAACCGCACCAGAGTAAGATCCGTAAGAAGTGGTACTATCACTAATTTGACAGAAATAACTCCAGAAAGGCACATCATGCCATTCAAGATCTTGATACATCATTGGCACTACACAGATAGGGAAATCACCAGCGATACCTCCACCCACTTGGAAGAAACCTACGCCTTTACCACCACTATTTGCTCTATACCATTCTGTTAGTTGCACCATATATTCAATACCGTTTTTAACGGTACTTGCTTTCAACTCATTTTTAATGACATAACTAGCAAAAATATTTCCAGTCGTGCTATCCTCCCATCCTGGTACAACAATAGGAATATTCTTTTTCGCAGCAGCGACCACCCAGCTATCCTTAGGATCAATTTCGTAATACTGCTCTAATTCACCGCTCAAAATAACTTGATACATAAACTCATGCGGAAAATAACGCTCGCCTTTTGCTTCCGCTTCTTTCCAGAACTTAACGATATGCTTTTGCAATCTTCTAAATGCTTCCTCTTCTGGAATACAAGTATCCGTCACACGGTTGTAATGGTTTTCTAATAAATCCCACTCATCCTGAGGTGTTAAATCTCTATAGTTCGGCACACGCTTATAGTGACTATGTGCTACAAGGTTCATCACATCTTCTTCTAAATTGGCACCGGTACAACTGATAATCGCAATCTTATCTTGACGGATCATCTCCGCTAAGCTAATGCCTAACTCTGCAGTACTCATAGCTCCCGCTAAACTCACTAACATCTTCCCGCCTTCTAATAAATGGGTTTCATAGCCTTTAGCAGCATCTACTAAGGCAGCCGCATTAAAATGTCGGTAATTATGCTCTATAAACTGTGAAATTGGTCCTTTACTCATGTCGATTGATTTGATGCAAAAGTAATTTATTTACGCAGATTTGCCCAATTCATGTAAAAGGTTCCTAAGGCAAAATTTTGTACCTTGAGGTTCAAATTGAACGGCATGAATACTCGAAAATACGGACCTTGGCTAGCGGCCCTGCTGATTATCGCCCCATTTATTTATGGTGCCTTGATTTTTCCTCAATTACCGAGTAAAATTCCAACCCATTTTAATATCGAGGGGAAGGCAGACGCTTGGGGTGGACCTTCCAGTATTTTTATTGGTCCAGGCATAATGGGGGCGGTGAGTATTTTTGTTTATGTGCTATTATCAAACCTAAAAAAATTCGATCCTAAAAAATACGATGAAGCAAATGATGCACTTTATAAGGATTTTGCAGTGTTAACAGTTGCATTTTTAAGTATTTTAAGTACAATCATTATTTATTCATCCACCCATGCCGATCAGATCAATGTAGGTAAATTGATTTTGCCCTTAGTTGGATTGTCTTTTGCAGGACTAGGCTGGTATATGCCTAAGTTTAAGCAAAATTATTTTGTAGGCTTTAAATTGCCTTGGACATTAGAAAATGTTGACAACTGGAATGAGACGCATAAGATGGCAAGCAATTATTGGATCTATGGTGGCTTATTTCAAGCTGTCATCACATTTTTATTACCCATGAAATTTGGTTTCACATGCTTTATGATAGCAACCGCAGTCATGGTGATTGTTCCAGCCGTATTTTCATACCTTATGTTTAAAAACGGAAATCAAATAAAAAATATTTAATACCAATTAAGATGAGCAATAAAAATAATTTAGGGACCAAATTCATTCATGCGGGTGCGCATCCGGATCCAAGCACAGGCGCCATCATGACGCCTATTTACCAAACATCTACCTACGTGCAATCCGCGCCTGGCGTGCATCAGGGATTTGAATATGCAAGAAGTCAAAATCCAACAAGATTCGCTTTGGAAGAAGCTTTTGCTGTGATTGAAAATGCAAAATTTGGATTGGCTTTTGCAAGTGGTGTAGCAGCAACAGATGCAGTGATGCGTTTATTAGTTCCGGGGGACGAAGTGGTTGCAGCGCATGATATGTATGGCGGCTCCTTTAGGTTGTTTTCAAAAGTGCACGAGAAGATGGGCATCAAATTTATTTATGTAGATACTTCTGATGTAAATAATGTCGCAGCTGCGATGACAGATAAAACAAATTTAATTTGGGTAGAAACACCTACCAATCCTTTGATGAATATTACAGATATCGAAGCGGTATCGGCCATCGGTAAAAAATACAACTGCATTGTTTGTGTGGATAATACATTTGCCTCTCCTTATTTACAAAACCCATTGGATCAAGGTGCAACCATTGTGATGCACTCGGCTACTAAATATTTAGGAG
Source organism: Chitinophaga pinensis (assembly GCA_945865295.1). Taxonomy (GTDB): domain Bacteria; phylum Bacteroidota; class Bacteroidia; order Chitinophagales; family Chitinophagaceae; genus Sediminibacterium; species Sediminibacterium pinensis_A. The sequence goes on from CAMBDE010000024.1 coordinate 6,197, forward strand.
GTCATAGTGATGTCATTCAAGGCTGTTTGATGCTGAATGATCAAACGCTGAGAGACCAACTGTATTTTATTCAAAAAAGTACGGGCGCAGTGCCAGGACCACAGGATTGCTTTTTAGTATTAAGAGGGATTAAAACTTTGCATGTAAGAATGCAAAGACATTGTGAAAATGGCGAACAAGTAGCCGCTTATTTACGTCAGCACCCAAAAGTGGCAAAAGTATACTGGTGTGGCTTTACAGACCATCATAACCATGACATTGCTAAAAAACAAATGCGTGGATTTGGCGGTATGATGAGCTTTGTTTTAAAAGACGACAGTGTTGCAGCAGCAACAAAAGTTTTATCAAGTACAAAAATATTTTCATTGGCCGAAAGTTTAGGCGGTGTTGAGTCTTTAATCAATCACCCTGCAAGTATGACCCATGCATCTATTCCTCGCGAGCAAAGAATTGCCAATGGATTAGCAGACGGCTTAATTCGTTTAAGTGTAGGGATTGAAGATGCCGAAGATATTATTGCAGATTTAGCACAGGCCATTGGATAATGAACCCTGCAATAAAACAATTACTCGATCAAAAAGTAAAGCAATACAACCATATTGACTTTATCGAAAAAGATCCCATTAGTATACCCCATTTATTTACAAAGCAGCAAGACATTGAGCTTGCTGCTTTTTTTGCTGCTATCTTTGCATGGGGCAATCGTGCCACCATTATTCAAAAGTGCAAGGAATTGCTTAAAAGAATGGACAATGCACCTTTTGAATTTTGTACCCAACACCAAACAAAGGATTTAAAAAAATTAGCAGGCTTCGCACATCGCACTTTCAACGATTCTGATTTATTGTATTGTATGGCATTTTTTAAAAAGCATTATGCCACTCAAAAAAGTTTAGAAACTGCATTTTTCAAAGACTACAAAACTGGCAAGTCATTAAAGTCAGTAGAAGCTGGATTAATTAATTTTAAACAATACTTTTTTTCATTAGAGGATGCGCCACATCGTACCAAAAAACATATTGCATCTCCCGAAAACGGATCTACTTGTAAAAGATTGAATATGTTGCTGAGGTGGATGGTGCGTAAGGACCAACATGGGGTTGACTTTGGCTTGTGGAAAGCCATCTCGCCTGCAGATTTAATCATACCCATTGATGTGCATGTAGCAAGGGTTTCAAGAACTTTTGGGTTGATCTCCCGTCCTCAAATAGATTGGTTGACTGCGATTGAATTAACCAATTATTGCCGAACTTTAGATCCAAGAGATCCTGCCAAATACGACTTTGCCTTATTTAGTTTAGGTGTCACAGAAAAAATTAGATAAATAGAACCATATGGAAAAAGCATTTTCCGAATTAGAACAACTAGGCCCTAGCGATTTAATAGCTTATATCAATGATTGCATTCAAAACGATTTTAATAAGCTGGTGCAATTACTCTACCGCATCGATGTATCTGAAGAAAAATTAAAATATATATTACAATTGAACCCTAACGAAGACGCAGCAAAATTAATTGCAGCAGTCATTGTAGAAAGATTGGCTGCAACAAAAGCAGCAAGAGCAAGTTTTAGCAGGACCGGTAAAATAGATGCATCCGCATCAGAAAATAATACGGAGCATGATGAAGACCTTGAGCGATTATAAATCTCCCAACTGAGGACGCATCAGGATATCTTCTACCACCGCTTGAGGACTTAATTGTGTCGCTGCATAAATCATTTTAGCTACATCATCTGCTTCCATAATACGGTCTTCTGATACCCCAGAACCCTTCCAGCTATTGGTATAAGTGGCACCTGGACAAACCGCTGTCACTTTAATCCCCTTGTCTTTTAATTCAAGTCTTAGGTTTGTAGAAAAACCTAATAGTGCATATTTAGAAATACTATAAGACCCGCCATGTGGATAGGCCTGTAAAGATGCGATAGAACAGATATTGAAAATATGGCCTTGTTTTGCTTTCATCATAGCAGGTAATAAGTCACGTGTCAAATGATATGCAGAAAATAAATTAGCATTCAATTGTGCTGCTAATTGCCCATCCGCCTCATCTTGTAATTGACCCGGTAAAAAATATCCCGCATTGTTGACCAATACATCGGGGGTGGTTCTTGCTAAAACCCATTCCGAAAAACAATGCACCTGTGCTTGAATAGATAAATCTGCATGTACAAAATCCACCTTAACAGCTGGATATGTTTTTTGTAAGGCTGTAGCCGCAGTTGCAAGGTCGGCAGGCGTTTTACTAGTTAGATACAAATTGTGTCCTGCTGCTGCAAAGGCGTTTGCGATGGCAAAACCGATCCCTTTAGAAGCGCCAGTAATAATGATATTCATAAATTCATACTTTACTAGATAAAGATAACAAGCAATACGGTAATTTAGCATTTCAATTAACAATTCATCCTATCCTCATGGCGTATAAAGACCTATTTTTTGACTTAGACCACACCCTTTGGGATTTCGAGACCAATTCAAGGGAAACCATCCAAGAACTATACACCACGCACCGTTTAGCGGAACTAGGCATTGTCGATTTTGATGGATTTTACAACACTTATTCTGCGCATAATCACCGTTTGTGGGACCGATATACCAAGGGCTTTATCAAACAAGAAGAGTTGAGATGGAAAAGGGTGTATTTAAGTTTGTTAGATTTTAAAGTAGCCAATGAACCATTGGCAAAGGAAATGTCGCAGGCTTATTTAGAGATTCTGCCAAATAAAAAACATTTATTCCCCTACACCATCGAAATCTTAGAATACTTAAAACAGAAGGACTATAAAATGCACCTTATCACCAATGGATTTGAATCGGTGCAATTTAAAAAGATAAAAAATTCAGGGCTAGCGGATTATTTTATCGAAGTCATTACTTCTGAAGCAAGTAATAGTTTAAAACCTCAAAAGGAAATTTTTGAATACGCATTAAAAAACGCCAAAGCAACTGTTGACGAAAGTATCATGATTGGAGACAATGAGTTCGCAGATATACAAGGCGGGATCAATATAGGGATGGATACCGTTTTTGTCAACCATATTCAAGCCATACCAACCGTTCCCGCGACCTATACCATCACGCATTTAAAAGAATTGGAAAACATCTTATAAGCAGCAGCCTAGTTGATTACCATCTTGCTAGTACAGTCACACCACCTTTTACCATATCCCCTATCTTACAATCAATTTGGGTACCAATTGGCAATAACAAATCTACCCTGCTACCAAATTTAATGAAACCATACTCATCACATTGATTGAATGAAGTACCAACTGCAGCATAGTTACAGATTCTTCTTGCAAGTGCACCTGCGATTTGCTTTAATAATATAGTGCCTTTTTCGTTTTCAACTACGACAGACCATCTTTCATTATCAGTTGAGGACTTAGGATGCCATGCCACTAAAAATTTCCCTGGATGGTATTGGTTGTAAATAATATTTCCAGCAACAGGCAAACGATTTACGTGCACATTGGCTGGACTCATAAACACACTTAATTGAATTCTTGGTTCTTTGTAAAATTCATCTGGCATTACTTCTTCAATCACCACCACTTTCCCATCTGCAGGAGCAACAATCGCAGAAGGATCCATCGTTAATGCACGATTGGGCATTCTAAAAAAGGAAACGATGAATAAAAAGAAAGCCACTGTAATTACAAATACAGACCAAGCTAGTAAAGCACTTATAGGAAATAAATAAGAGAAATTAATTAAATTCAAAACACCCACAACAAATGCAATCAATGCAATCGTAGCTGTTCCTTCTCTGTGTATGGTCATAAATAGCAATTTTGCCAAAGATAATTCATCTAAAAGATAAATTGAAGCAATATCCAAACAAATGGCCCTGCAAACAAGATAGAATCAAATCGATCTAAGAAGCCACCATGTCCAGGCATCATACTACCACTGTCTTTCACGCCTGCTAGGCGTTTTAATTTGCTTTCAAAAAGATCGCCCAAATTCCCCATCACAGATGCCACAAATGTGATCATATAGAGGTACTTAGTCGCAATAGGAATATATTGACCTGCAAGAGTGGATAAAATCACAACAGATAAAATAATACCAGCAATGGTGCCTTCCCATGTTTTTTTAGGCGAGATGGGAGAGATGGGCGTACGACCAATAAAAGAGCCCACGATATAAGCCATGGTATCATTCACCCAAACAGTAACAATCACTAAAATAGGCACCATCAATTCTATATTCGGAAAAAACATAGACATCGCTGAATTCAAAAACATGCCCCTCATGGCGAAAAATAAGGACAGACTAATTGAAATATAAATGAAGCCAAAAAAACTAATCGCTACATTTTTAACTTCCGCTTTTCTTGCAAATACATCTGCCACCATCATCAACACCAAGGCGACTGGCATGGCTTTCAAGCCAAACCACCTTAAACCAATGCCTTGAAAATTGGTAGGCAAAATATTTTTTATCAAATCGGGTAATACAATATCTGTTGGCGCTAAACTCGTCATCATCAAAGTACCCACCACCAATACACCCCATTGATGCAGTTTTGAAATTTGATTGTAGGAAGGAAAAATGATGCGCATTAATTTTTGATACTCATATAAACAACCCACTTGTATCAAAAGAAATAATGCAAAATAAGACCAGTTATTAAAGAGTAGTCCTGCTAACATAATCAACACAAATACAATAGCAGACAATGCCCTCACTTTAAAAACAGAAAAATTAAACGCCATGAAACCTTTTTTAAAAATATATAAAATTAATTTATCTCAGCAATAATACTTAGCGCTTTTTCTTCAAATATAGAAGGCGTATATAATTCAACCTCTCCTAAAAAAACGTAAGAAGTATCCTGCTTGTTTAACAACTTAGTAGGAATGCCTTGTTCCTCTAAAAGTCCTGCCACCATTGTTGCGTAAGCTAGCTGGGTGTTACTAAAAATCTTTTTCCAATCCTGCATCTGTGGTTTTTTTGAGTTGTAGGAACAAAATAAACAATGCTATTAATCCAATGATGACCCAATAATAAGTCAAGTTGGAATTCATTACTTGGTCTATTTTTTTGGGATTATTTCTTACTGCATACAGGGCAGAAACGCCAATTGCATTGTTAACAAAATGCATTAAGATCGGCAACCAAATTGTTTTAGTATAATAATAAATAAAACCAAGAACAATGCCCAAAGACATTCTTGACAAAAAGCCAAAATAAGAAAAATGAAATGCACTAAATAAAATAGCAGTAATCACAACCGCGAACAAAGGCTTCCCAGACCAGTCTGTTATAATTTTTTGAAGTGTCGCTCTAAAATACAATTCCTCAACTATGGCCGGCACTACTGCAATGGCCACAATAGCAAGTATTAAATCACCAATGGAACGCATATTGGTCATCGCCATCAATGCTTTTTTATATTGCGCTTCTAGGTCCGTTGCCCAATTCCGAATGCTGGTAGAAAATGTGATTTTATCTGTAAGGTCACCCAATGCACCACTCAGTATCAATCCGGTGAAAGCCAATAAAATAACAATCCCTACTTGTTTTTCTGAAGCGATTGGCTTGAATCCTAAATTAAATGCGAAAGTTCCTTTGGTAAAATAGGCCACCACTAAAGCTGGTACGCCAAAACCAATGATGGAGGCAAATGCATTGGCAATTTGCGTCATGCTGGTATTTTCGGGTTGTAATAAAACAGATTGAATCTCCATGAATGGCACATGCAATGCGGCTGCCACTATCGAAAATGTAATTAAACCCCCAAGAATCATACTCAATCCAGTCATGGATATGAATAAAACCATCCTGAATCCAGGGCTCATATTAAAAATAGAAGTTTCATTAGTATACATGTCAATGCAATTAATTGGTACCTTTGCCGGCGTATCGGTTAGATGCAAGATAATGAATTCATATGGTATCTATAGGGAACATACAATTACCAGATTTTCCGCTTTTATTAGCGCCCATGGAGGACGTAAGTGATCCTCCGTTTAGAGCCGTGTGCAAAGACAATGGCGCAGACCTTATGTATACAGAATTTATTAGTAGCGAGGGCTTAATTCGGGATGCCATCAAAAGCAAACAGAAATTAGATATTTACGATTACGAGCGCCCAATAGGGATTCAAATATTTGGTGGAGATGAGGAAGCCATGGCATTATGTACCAAAATCGTAGATACTGTAAACCCAGATTTAATTGATATTAATTTTGGATGCCCAGTAAAAAAAGTAGCTATGAAAGGCGCTGGCGCAGGCGTTTTAAGAGACCTAGATTTGATGGTGCGTTTAACCGAAGCGGTGGTAAAAAGTACCAACCTTCCTGTGACAGTGAAAACAAGATTGGGTTGGGATGATAGTAGTTTGAATGTGCATGAAGCCGCATTAAGGTTACAAGATGTTGGGATAAAAGCTTTGGCCATTCATGGACGAACAAGAGTACAGATGTACAAAGGCGAAGCAGATTGGACCATCATAGGCAATATCAAAAATGACCCAAGAATTCATATTCCTATTTTTGGCAATGGTGATATCAATTCTCCAGAAAAAGCCTTGGAATATAAAAATAAATATGGCGTGGATGGTGTGATGATTGGAAGGGCTGCAATTGGATATCCATGGATCTTTAGAGAGATCAAGCATTTTTTAGCAACTGGTGAAAAAATGAAATCCCCAACGATTGAGGAACGTGTAGAAGTCGCTAGAAAGCATTTAATTAAATCTTTAGAATGGAAAGGACCCATTGGTGGCATCAACGAAATGCGCAGACATTATGCCAACTACTTAAGAGGCTTGCCAAGTATTAAAGAATATCGAAATCAATTAGTACGCATCACAGAGCGCGAAGGCATCGAAGCTATTTTGGATGAGATCAAAGAAAAATTCAAAGGCATGGAAATAGACTCAGGTAAAATTGTTTTAGAGAATTACCATGAGCATTGCCCTATTGATTAAAGCAGGGATCAACATTCTTTTTATATAGAAATAAATAGGCCTATTACTTTTTAATCGCCTCAATGATTGACGCATCCAAAGGATCCACACTCATCGGAAAATAATCTGTCAATATCCCTTGCTCATTGATTAAGTATTTACAAAAATTCCAAGCAGGCGCTTGATTGCACCAACCATTTAAATTAGAAGTACTTAGCCAGCTATATACTGGATTCTGCTCATTGGTTTTTAACACCACCGACTTCGACATCAGTGGAAAACTCACCCCATAATTTTTTTGACAAAAAGCAGCAATGGCTTGATCGTCTTTTGTTTCTTGATTTTTAAAATCATTGGCTGGGAAACCAACAACAACCAATGATCCTGCAAACTGTTTAGATAATTTTTCTAAATTTTCATACTGACCAGTATATCCGCAATCACTTGCCGTATTCACAATCAATACTTTTTTTCCTTTGAATTGCTCAAAACTAAATGCATTACCAGTAATATCTTTTGTTGTTAAACTATAAAATTCAACCGTCCCTTTTTTCATATCATTATTCACCTGTACTTGCTTAGACCCAGTCTTTCCTGAAGACCACATGATGGCAGGATAGATTGTTTTTAAAATAGATTGACGATAGGTCATGTCTTTTTTCTTCAACAATAATGCAGCAGTCACCAATACCCCCACTGCAATGGCTATTTTAATGATCATATTTTTATATTTTTTTAGGTTCATCTTTTTTGTTCAGACTAATTATCCAATTAATCTTTTTAACAACCAAGCCTTGCCTTTATAAGGAGGATATTTAAAACTAGGATCTATCCAAGTTGGTGTTTTTAAAACTGACTTTGTATGCGTAAAAGTGTCAAAACTTAATTTGCCATGATAGCCTCCAGTGCCGCTAAAACCCCTGCCACCAAAAGGTAAATCATGATTGGTAATATGCATAGTGGCATTGTTTACACAAGCCCCGCCTGAAGGCACATTGGTTAACCAATAAGCCTCATCCGCTTGATTTTCAGTAAACACATAGAACGCCAATGGGTTTGGATTTTTTTGAATAATTGCCAAAGCCTCTTCCTTGGATGCATATGTAAGAATAGGAAGGATAGGTCCAAAAATTTCATCCTGCATAATTTTTGCATCTGGTTGAACACCTACCATAATCGTGGGTTCAATAAATAATTTTTCTCTATTCGATTTTCCGCCATACACAATTTCGCCGTCCCCTAAATAAGATGTTAAACGCAGCCATTGTTTATCATTGATAATTTTACCATAATGTTCTGAACTTTCTGCATCTGCACCATAAAATTTTTGAATGGCAATGATTAATTCTTTAATGAGTTCATCTTTTAAATGATGCGGTACTAAAATATAGTCAGGGGCAATACACATTTGACCGCAATTGGAAAATTTTGGATTGGCTAAACGGCGCGCTGCGACTCTTAAATTGGCATCATCACAAATCACTGCAGGACTTTTGCCTCCTAACTCTAAAGTCACTGGTACTAATTGTTCGGCAGCTAATTTGTAAATTATTTTTCCGACCATGGTACTTCCCGTGTAAAAAATATGGTCGAACCTGTTTTCTGTAAGTAATGGTGGTAATACCTGTGCGCCATCCCCTTCTAGATATAAAATATAATTTTCAGGAAATAAATCGCCAATGATGCTGCGCATTACCGCTGCAGTAGCGGGTGCAAATTCACTTGGTTTTAAAACAACGCAATTCCCTCCTGCAATGGCACCAATCAAGGGTGTAAATAATAATTGAAAAGGATAATTCCAAGGCGCAATGATACAAACCACGCCCAAGGGCTCTTGAATGGTAAAACTAGAAGAAGGCATATTGACCAAATTAGTTGGAACCGATTTTGGCTGCATCCATCCTTTCAAATGTTCAAGCGTATAATTTAATTCACTTAAGAAAAAACCCACTTCGGTCGCCCAGGCATCTTCATCTGTTTTTTTCAAATCGGCATGCAATGCTTTGTACAAGGCCTGCTCATTCTCAAGTACCAACTGTTTAAGTCTTTTAAGTTGCAAAAGCCTAAATGTAAAAGGCTGGGTCGCACCAGACTGAAAATACTGTCTTAATGCTTCTATTGGTGTATTCATAGCGTATAAAATGTACAGCAATTTAAACTTTAATCCTCAATCCCATGCCAATTTATACGTTCATAAAAATAATTTCAGCATATGGGCAATTTTTAATAATTTAACCTACTTAAAAAACCGAAGGAGCGCCCCTCCTATTTAAACGATTGCTATGAAAAAAACCGTAAAATCAAGAAGAGACTTCGTCAAAAATGCCGCATTGGCATTAGGCGGATTTTATATTGTCCCTAGACATGTATTAGGTGGCACAGGATTTACCGCTCCAAGTGATAAATTACAAGTTGCAGGTATTGGTGCAGGAGGTAAAGGAGAAGGTGACTTATGGTCCTTCTACCAAAGTGGTAAAGCTGATATCGCATTCTTATGTGATGTAGATGATCGTCAAGCAATAAAGAGTCGTGAAAGATTCCCTAAAGCAAGATATTACAAGGATTATAGAGAGATGTTAGAGAAAGAACATAAACTGATTGATGCAGTTTCTGTTTCTACACCAGACCATATGCACGGCGTACAAGCGATGGCAGCCATGCAATTAAAGAAACACGTATATGTACAAAAGCCAATGGCACACGATATCTACGAGGCTAGAATCATGACAGAAGCTGCACATAAATACAATGTAGTCACACAAATGGGTAACCAAGGTGCTTCTGGAGACGGCGTACGTATGTTACAAGACTGGTACAATGCAGGATTGATTGGTGACGTGCATACTATTTATTGTTACACCGACCGACCAGTATGGCCTCAAGGCGTGGTCCGTCCAACAACTACTTCTGCTATTCCAGCAGGATTGGATTATGATTTATGGTTGGGTACCGCACCACAAAAAAATTATTTTGATGGCGTATTGCCATTTAACTGGAGAGGTTGGTGGGATTACGGAACCGGTGCTTTAGGAGATATGGCATGTCATATTATGGCACCGGGTTTTGCAGTGCTTGGATTAGGTTATCCAGTGTCTGCAGAATGTAGTGTAGCTACAAGGTACACCGCACCTTGGCAAAGAGTGTATACCCCAGATAGTCCACCAGCAGCATCTCATATCATTTTAACTTTCAAAGGACAAAATGGAAAACCAGATGTAAAATTACATTGGATGGATGGTGGAATTCAACCAGAAAGACCAGCCGAATTAGGACCAAACGAGGTCATGGGTGATGGTGGCAATGGTATTATTTTTGAAGGTACTAAAGGCAAGATGATGGCAGGTACCTATGGTATGAATCCTCAATTATTACCTACCAATTTAACCAAAACAACGGTGGTGCCTCAAACGATTGATAGGGTAAAAGGAGATGTAGAAGGACACTATGCAGCATGGGTAGAAGCTTGTATCGCAGGCCCAGGAAGTAAGGAAGCAAAAGTATTAAGTTCTAATTTTGATATTGCAGGACCTTTAACTGAATCGGTATTGATGGGTAATTTAGCCATCCGTTCTTATGATGTAAAAGCCAATGATGCAAAAGGATTAACTAGCTTCCCTGGAAGAAATATTCAATTACTATGGGATGGACCAAATATGAAGATCACCAATTTTGACTTAGCGAATCAGTTTGTAAAACGTGCTTATCGTGAAGGTTGGAGCCTAGGTTCATAATTAAAAAATATATGGAATCTTTAAAAGAGCATTTTTTATTAAGACCCGATATTCATTTTTTGAATTTCGGGTCTTTTGGTGCTACACCAAAACCAATCTTTGAAAAATACCAAGACTGGCAAAGGGTCTTAGAAGCAGAGCCTGTGCAATTCATCGCATTTGATGGCTACCAATACCTTGCAGATTCAAGAGCAGTTTTGGCTAAGTTTTTGAACTGTGCAGACAAGGATGATTTAGTTTATGTCACCAACCCAAGTTTTGCAGTCAATATGATTGCAAAGAGTTTTCCTTTAGAAGCAGGAGATGAGATTTTAACCACTGATATTGAATACGGCGCTTGTGATAGAACTTGGAATTATTATTGTAACAAAAAAGGCGCAACTTATCGTAGACAAAAAATCAATCTACCCATTGTTGACAAAGCACAATTCATCGAAGATTTTTTTAAAGGATGTAATGAAAAGACTAAGGTAATTTTCATTTCTCATATCACCAGTGCGACTGGATTAATTTTACCAGCAGCAGAAATTTGTGCTATCGCTAAAGAAAAAGGACTCATCACGATTGTAGATGGCGCACACGTACCAGCTCATATTCCATTGGACCTAAGTTCCATTCAGGCAGATTTTTATACAGGTGCTTGTCATAAATGGATGATGGCGCCAAAAGGATGTTCCTTTTTATATGCAGCAAAATCAGTTCAACCCATCTGCGATCCAATGATTGTAAGTTGGGGATATCAAGCTGCCAAACCATCGCATTCTAATTTTTTAGACTACCACCAAATGATTGGTACCAGAGACTTTTCGGCCTTCTTAACTGTAGCTACTTGTATTGAATTCATGGAGCAACATAATTGGAAAGCTGTTGGAAGAAAATGTCATGAAATGGTTTTAGAACATGCTCCAAGGTTTTTTGCCTTATTCAATAGCAAGCCAATCTGTCCACTTAATAGTGAGTGGATTGGGCAAATGATTAGCATTCCCATTCAAACACCGGATCCAGAAAAATTACAAAGGACTTTATTTTTGGATTATAAAATAGAAGTACCTATTATGCGACAAGGCGATGATGTGTATTTAAGATATTCTATTAATGCCATTAATACAGTGGAAGATCTAGATGCGTTGTGCAATGCAATAAAAGAAATTCAAAAGCAAGGAATATTATTAAAGTAAAAGGTATCGTACATCTTGTTATACCGCTATAAAAAAGGGACACGAAATCGTGTCCCTTTTTTATTTAAGCCTTGGTATGATTACCAATTCAATGTTTTCATATATGCTGCATCATCTCTTGCAGCATCTAATTCATTGGATCCTGTATAGTGTTCTTGTTCAACAATCATATGCTGTACGCCGCGTTTTGCAACTTCTGGCAATAAGGTTTTATAATCAATCGTTCCTTTTCCAATGACACATGACTCATGCCCTTCTGGTGTATTGGCTTTAACCAAATCTTTAACATGCACTAATTTGAAACGATTTGGAAATTGATCCATATATGCAATTGGATTAACTTTTGCAACCCTTGTCCAATACAAATCCATTTCAAAATCCACCATTGCAGGATCTGTATTTTTCATCATCACATCCTGAGGCACAATGCCATTCATTGGAACGAAAGAATAATCGTGATTATGATACGCGAAACGAATGCCATGTTTTTTTGCAATTTCGCCACATGTATTGAATTCGTCTGCAAATTTTTTGTAGTGCTCAATACTAGGTTGTGCACCCTTATGCGGACAAATCAAATACTTCATTCCTATTTCTCCTGCTTGAGCAGCTTTAAGTTCGAAAGATTTAAAATCATCAGTATGTTCACAATGAGACGAAAACATATTCATACCTAAATCATCCATCACTTTTTTTAATTCGGTATGTTTCATCCCCCAAAATAAGCCCAAGTCCCCTTCGAATCCTTCAATTTTTTTATACCCATTCGCAGCAACCTGTTTTAAAACACCCATGGTGTCTTTGTATAAAGCCATCTTAACGGACCATAATTGTAAAGCAAATGGTTTTGAATTAGCAGCCATGGCCATTAACTCATTTTTAAATGGCATCGATAATGCAACACTTGTTAAAGCGGCACCGCGTAAAAAACTTCTTCTTGAATTTGACATAAATTAAAATTAAAAACCAAATGAATAATTGTAAAAAAAATGAGCCTCCTGCAGGAGGCTCATCAGTATTTTTTTAAGAAGTCGCCCAAGCTTTTTCTCCTTTAGTATAAGGCACACAACCTTCATACTTACCAGGAACAACCACATATCTTAACACTTCTGTTGCACCAATTTTTGAAGTAAACAAACCAGATAAGGTCATTTGCTTCATCATAGTAAAGTAATGCGTAGGGTCCTCTTTCTTTTTATTTGATTGATACTCCTTTGCTTCTTTATCCAAGTCCGTTAAAAAAGCAGTACGCTCTTCTGGGGTTGCTTCCATAAAAGCTTTCCCCATTTTAGCTTTTGAAGCTTTGAATTTTAATTCCTCCATGCCCTGCATGAAAATTGCTTGGTCCTTTGCTTCATAACAATCACTTACCATAATTTGCATGAAAGCGCCTACATTGGCCGCTTTCGCGCCAGGTGTATCGGTTGCAGGCAAGATGGTCTCTCCTACTTCATTTAAAAAGTCAACATCTGCTTGGGAGAAAGTCACACCCTTGGTATTGGTTTTACAACCTGTTAAGAAAGCTTCTGCACCTAACACTGTTCCACCCATGATGATGGCTACTCTAGAAAGGGCTTCTCTTCTGTTTATCATAAAATATTTTTTAAAAATTAAATTATAAGTTTCCTTTTTTCAATTCTGATACAGCAAAGTCTACTGCTCTAGCAGTGAATGCCATATAAGTCAATGAAGGGTTCACACAGTTCGCACTTGTCATGAAAGAACCATCTGTCACAAATACATTCGGTGCATCCCATACTTGGTTATTGCCATTCAATACAGAAGTTTTAGGATCTCTACCCATACGTGCTGTACCCATTTCATGGATACCTCTTCCTGGTGTGCCATCTCCTTCAAAACCTTCTACATTCTTAGCACCCGCTCGCTCTAACATTTCTTTTGCGTCTTCTAAAATGTCTTTACGCATTTTGATTTCATTGTCTTTCAACTCGCAATCAATGTTCAAGACATTCAAACCCCACTTATCTTTCTTGGTTTTATCTAAAGTCACTTTGTTTGTAGGATCTGGTAACATTTCACCAAAGCCCATCATACCAATAGACCATCCACCTGGCTCAGTCAATGCATCTTTATATTTTCCACCAATGCTTACTTCTGCCACATCATGACCCCATCCAGCTCTGTTGGCGCCACCTTGGTAACCAAAACCTCTGATATAATCACGTTTTTCATCCCCAAGGTTTCTGAATCTTGGAATATAGAATCCATTGGCACGACGACCAAAAGTGTATTTGTCTTCATAGCCTTCGATAGTTCCACCAGCACGATTGCCTAAATGGTGGTCCATTAAATTTTTACCCAATGCATCACTACTACTTCCTAATCCACCTTCCCAAACATCTGTAGCGGAATTCATCAAGAGCCAAGTACTATTTAATGTAGAGGCATTGACAAAAATAATTTTTGCTTTGTATTCAATTGTTTTATTGGTCTCTGCGTCTAATACCGTTACGCCAGTTGCACGCTTTTTATCTTTATCATATTTAATTTCTGTCACAATAGAAAAAGGTCTTAAAGTTAAATTACCTGTTGCCATCGCAGCTGGTAAAGTAGAAGATTGCGTACTGAAATACCCACCAAACTGACAACCCAACCAACATTTATTTCTGAACTGACATCCTGGGCGACCTTCATGCGGCACAGTAATATTAGCCGTACGGCCAATGATTAAATGACGGCTTCCTTTATATATTTCTTTAATTCTTGCAGCCACATCTTTCTCTACACATGTTAAATCCATTGGAGGTAAGAACTGACCATCAGGTAATAAATCAATGCCATCTCTATTACCACTGATCCCTGCAAATTTTTCTACATAATCGTACCATGGTTCAATCTCTTTATAACGCACTGGCCAGTCAACTGCAATGCCATCTTTTGCATTTGCTTCAAAATCCGAATCAGCCCAACGGTAAGATTGACGACCCCACATTAAAGAACGTCCACCTACATGGTATCCTCTAAACCAGTCAAAGCGTTTTGTTTCTGTATAAGGATGGTCCTTGTCAGAACACCAATAATCTAAATTCGTTTCGTTCAATGGGTAGTCACGTTTTAACACAGGATAATCTTCGATCATCTGTTGTGTTCTACCACCTCTATGTGGAAAATCCCAAGCTTCTTTATCTGCATTGACATAATCCTTGATGTGTTCGATGTTTCTTCCACGCTCTAACATTAAGACTTTAAGTCCTTTTTCTGTAAGCTCTTTAGCAGCCCATCCGCCACTGATTCCAGAACCTACTACGATTGCGTCATACTGTTGTTCGGCCATTGTAAAAAATTTATGAGTTGTTATGATTGGTTTAAAAAAGCAATATTTAAATATCGCAAACAGTAACTGCTTGCTTGAGTGAACTAATTTTATCTGGATTCGTTGCAATGAATTCATGTGCCACATAACCATTGTATCCAGTGGCTTTGATCGCACGCATGATGGCTGGATAATTTAATTCCTGACGATCATCTAATTCATGTCTACCTGGAACGCCTGCTGTGTGGTAATGCCCAAAATAAGTATGACTATCTTGAATGGATCGAATGATATCTCCTTCATCTATTTGCATATGATAGATATCAAAAAGAATTTTAAAATTCGGAGAACCCAATTGCTTACATAGTTCGATACCCCATGCAGACTTATCTCCCATATAATCTTTATGGTCTACTTTGGAATTGAATAATTCAATATGAATGGTCACACCTTTCGCTTCTGCTAATGGCATGATTTGTTTTAGTCCTTCAACGCAATTTTTCAATCCCGTAGCGTCGTCCATCCCATTGCGATTACCCGAAAAACAAATTAAATTTTTATACCCAGCTGCTGCTACTAATGGAATTGCTTCCAAATAATCTTTGATCAACCAAGGATGATGCATAGGATTGTTCCAACCTTTTGTCAAACTTGTTTCACCAGCAGTATAACACATAGAACAATCGATGCCATGCTTTTTTACGGTCTCCCACTCGCTTGGTTTTAATAAATCAATCGCATTGAATCCAATGCGTTTAACTTCCTTACATAAATCTTCCAAACTCAAATCACTATAACACCATCTGCAAACACTATGGTTGATATTGCCTTTTAAATTAGCTGCATCGGTTGGTGGATTGGATAGATTTGCTAATTGTGTACTCGCTTGATGTGGTAACACCAAACCAGCAGCTACCGAGGCAGAGCCGGATAAAACTTGTTTCAGTAATTTTCGTCTATTAAGCGGTGTAGACATAGTAACCAAGCATTAGGATGAGTTTATAAATGTAAATTTATTTTTGCATTCTTTTCAAATATTTTCTTGTTAAAAAAGGGTTTTTTTGAGAAATAATGAGGAAATTGCTCTTACAATAGGATGAACGTGTTATATTGACACATTCAACTTATTTTATAAGCTTAAAAACTCCCTAAAAATGAACAGAAAACTACGCATGGGTATGGTAGGTGGTGGTAAAGACGCATTCATTGGCGCCATCCATAGACTTGCTGCAAATATGGACGGACTCATTGAGGTTAAATGTGGTGCATTAAGTATCAACCCGGAAATTGCTGTAGCATCAGGAGAAGCTTTATTCCTTCCTAAAGAAAGAACTTATTTGACTTATGAGGAGATGATTACGAAAGAAGCACAATTACCAGCCGATGAGCGCATTGATTTTGTAACCATTGTAACACCCAATTTTGCGCATTTTGCACCTGCAATGATGGCCCTTGAAAATGGCTTTAATGTGGTGATAGAAAAGCCAATTACTTTCTCCTTAGAAGAAGCAAAATTATTACAACAAAAACTCGAAGAAACAGGCTTAATACTTTGCTTAACGCATACTTATTCTGGCTATCCAATGGTCAAGCAAGCGAAGGCGATGGTGCGCGAAGGCAAGCTGGGTAAGATTCGTAAGGTTTGGGTAGAATATCCACAAGGATGGTTAAGTAGGTTGTCGGAAAGAGAAGGCAATGCACAAGCAGCATGGAGAACGGATCCAAAAAAATCAGGCAAGAGTTCTGTGATGGGTGATATTGGAACGCATGCAGCTCATTTAGCGGAATACATTACTGGTGCAAAAATAACTGATATCTGCGCCGAATTAAATACTTTAGTAGAAGGCCGTGCGATGGATGATGATGGTGCAGTCATGTTAAAATTTGACAATGGCGCAAAGGGGGTGTTGATGGCATCACAAGTTGCAGCAGGCGAAGAGAATGCGTTAAAGATTAGAGTATACGGAGAACTTGGTGGTATTGAATGGTTTCAACATGAGCCCAATTCTTTGATTGTAAAATGGTTGGATCAGCCAACGCAAATTCTTAGAGCTGGGGCCAACTACGGCGCTCATTTATCTAGCTTTGCAACCTTTAATTGCCGCACTCCGGGTGGACATCCAGAAGGTTATTTAGAAGCATTTGCCAATATTTATAGAAACTTTGCACTTACCTTGTCAGCAAAAATGGATGGCAATACGCCTACTCCTGAAATGTTAGACTTTCCTGGAGTAGAGGATGGAATTAGAGGGATGGCATTTATTGATAATGTCGTTTTATCTGCAGGATCTGATCAAAAATGGACGGCACATAATATTTAATAAGGCAATCATTACATTATGACAACAGTAAAAGGACCTGGTATATTTTTAGCACAATTTTTAGGAGATCATCCTCCATTCAATACTTTAGAGGGTATCTGTAAATGGGCAGCAGGATTGGGTTTCAAGGGTGTACAAATTCCAAGTTGGGACGCACGCTGTATTGATTTACAAAAAGCAGCAGAAAGTAAAACTTATGCCGACGAGATCAAAGGCATCGTGCAAGCTGCTGGATTAGAGATCACAGAATTGTCTACGCATTTACAAGGACAGTTGGTAGCGGTACACCCTGCCTATGACGCGCAGTTTGATGGCTTTGCACCAATTGAATTTAGAGGTAACCCCAAAGCAAGAACAGAGTGGGCTGTACAGCAATTAAAATATGCAGCAAAAGCGTCTCAAAATCTAGGGTTGAATGCGCATGCTACTTTTAGCGGTGCATTGTTATGGCATACTGTTTATCCTTGGCCACAAAGACCAGCAGGTTTAGTCGAAACAGGTTTCACTGAATTAGGTAAAAGATGGTTACCAATTTTAAATGAATTTGATGCTGCAGGTGTGGACTTATGTTATGAAATTCATCCTGGCGAAGATTTACACGATGGCGTATCCTTTGAAATGTTTTTAGAAAAAGTAGGAAATCATCCGCGCGCTTGTTTATTATTTGATCCATCGCATTTGGTATTGCAATGTATGGACTATAAAGGCTATATCGATGCTTACCATGAGCGCATTAAAATGTTCCATGTAAAAGATGCCGAGTTTAATCCGAGTGCAAAACAAGGCGTATATGGTGGTTATCAAAACTGGATCGATCGTGCTGGAAGATTTAGATCCCTTGGTGATGGTCAAGTAGATTTTAAAAGTATCTTTAGCAAGTTGGCGGCATATGATTATAAAGGCTGGGCAGTATTGGAATGGGAATGTTGTTTAAAGCATCCAGAAGTGGGTGCAGAAGAAGGTGCTGTATTTATTCAAAACCATATCATTCCTGTTACATCAAAAGCTTTTGATGATTTTGCTAGCACTGGATCAGACGAGGCATTTAACAAAAAAATATTAGGCATTTAATCAAAGAATTAAAATCAATCATTTAAATCTTCAAATCAAATTACATTCAAACAATAGACTATGCGTAAAATTTTATACACCCTATCAGCAGCGATTTTATTAGTTGCATGTGGTGGTGGTGCAACAAAAAATGAAACAACAACAGAAACAACAACTACTTCGGAAACTAAATTATCTGACAATCCAGATTATGCAAAAGGATTGGCCTTGATTGCAGGAAGCGACTGTTTAACTTGTCATAAAGTAGCCGAAAAAAATATAGGACCTGCTTACCAAGATGTGGCTGCTAAATATGAAAATACAGATGACAATATCGAAATGTTGGCCGGAAAAATTATTAAAGGCGGAAGCGGCAACTGGGGCGCTATCCCAATGACTGCGCATGCAAACCTGAGCGAGGAAGATGCAGAAGCGATGGTGAAATACATTTTACTATTAAAAAAATAATTCCAACTCAATCAAAAAGGATTCATTGAGATGCCCTATTTGATTTAACGCCTCAATTAAAAATTATGAAAAAACAATTGCTTGCTCTAACCATCTTAACTTTTGCATTGCTTGGATTTAATCAGACTCAGGCTCAAGAAAAATGGATCTCTTTATTTGACGGGAAAACAACCAACGGCTGGCATACATACGGAAAAAAAACTGTAGGTGATGCATGGAAAGTAGTGGATGGCGCCTTCATGTTTGACCCAAGTAATAAGTTGTATGGAAGGATAGTAGGTGGTGGTAATATTGTAACCAACGAAAGTTTTACCAATTTTCATTTACAATTAGAATGGAAAATTGCTAAAAATGGGAATAGTGGTATTATCTTTTTTGTACAAGACAATCCAACTAAATATAATGAAACATGGCATACTGGACCTGAGATGCAAGTCTTAGATAACGAAGGCCACCCAGATGGTAAAATCATTAGCCATAGAGCTGGTAATTTATATGACCTTATTGTAGGCGATGAGTCAGGTGTTAAGCCTGCAGAAGAGTGGAATCAAGTGGACATAATCGCTAATAAAGGAACTTTAATCATGAAATTAAATGGTGTAACCACTGTCAACACGCATTTAGGAGATGATAGCTGGAAAGAATTGATTAGAAGATCTAAATTTTCTCAAGGTGAATCACCTGATTTTGGTAAAGTCTTTTCTGGACATATCAGCTTACAAGATCATGGTGATAAAGTTTGGTACAGAAATATTCGTATCCAAAAATTATAAGCACAGTTACATTCGCTAGTGGAAAATAAACATGAACAATTTATGCGTCAGGCGCTCTTACAAGCTAAGCGGGCTTTTGATGAAGACGAAGTACCAGTAGGTGCTGTCATTGTAATGAACGATCAGGTCATTGCAAAAGGATACAATCAAGTTCAACTTTTAAAAGATGTTACAGCGCACGCGGAAATTCTAGCCCTCTCTAGTGCATGTGAAAACTTACAATCAAAATACTTGCCAGAAGCGACACTCTATGTAACCCTAGAGCCTTGCTTAATGTGTGCGGGTGCTTTATATTGGAATAAGATTGGCCATATTGTATTTGGCGCCTACGACGAAAAAAATAGCTACCGTCGTGTAACTGAAAAAAATCCTTTTCATCCTTCTACGACCCTTACCGGAGGCATCCTACAAGAAGAATGCGCTGCCTTAATGCAAGCCTTCTTTAAAGCGAAACGTTAGTTATTTGCTTTTTTACTTTAATTGCTTAGTAAAAAATAGCTTTCTTGCGTAATCCTAAAAACGGATTACTCCAGAAACTATTTATTTACTGCACCTCTATAGAAATTTAACAATAAACATAGTACTCCGAAACCGATTTCGGTTCTTTTCGCTTGAGAATGAGGGGTAGCTATGTTTACCCCAAATATGTTAATTATATAATTTCTTGTATGGATTATATAAAAGATAGTACCCCGAAACCGATTTCGGTTCCTTCCGCATGAGGGTGAGGGGTAGCTATCTTTTATAATTAATATTATCTAAGTATTATTAATACTATTTAAAGAAAGCATTGTAATTTTGACATTTAAACATTCACAAATAAAATAAAGCAATATGTCATTTACATTACCTGCATTACCTTATGCGCACGAAGCCCTAGAGCCACATTTTGATACCTTGACCATGCAAATACACCATGGCAAACACCATCAAGCTTATGTTGACAATTTAAATAAAGCAGTTGCGGGTACTCCAAATGAAGGCAAGACAATCGAGGAATTAGTAGCGGTTGCTGGAAGCATTAGCCCTGCTGTAAGAAACAATGGTGGTGGACATTGGAACCATACTTTCTTTTGGAATAGTTTAGCACCAAATGCAGGTGGACATCCAACTGGTGAATTGGCTACAGCAATTGATGTAAGCTTTGGAAGTTTTGATGCATTCAAAGAGAAATTTGCTGCTACAGGTATGACACGTTTTGGAAGCGGTTGGGCTTGGTTGATTGTAAAAGACGGCAAATTAGAAGTAAGTTCTACGCCAAATCAAGACAACCCTTTAATGGATGTGGCTGAAGTAAAAGGCGCACCAATTTTAGGAGCAGATGTTTGGGAGCATGCCTACTATTTAAAATACCAAAACAGAAGAGCAGATTACTTAGCTGCATTTTGGAATGTAGTGAATTGGTCTGTGATTGCAGATCGTTTTGCTGCTGCTAAATAATAAAATAAGTTCATAGAACGAACAATACTCAAAACCGTCTCCAAAAGGGGCGGTTTTTTATTTGTAGTACAATTCAACTGACCTATGGCACTGGGTCATAGCCCTGTCCTCCTCCTGGCCTGCATTTGCTAATTCTTTTCATGCCCATCATAATCCCTTTAATGGGGCCATATTTTTGGATCGCTTCTGCCGTATAGTGAGAACAGGAGGGCGTAAATCGACATTTGTTTCCTCCTAAATAAGGTGATAAAGCGTATTGATAAAATCGTATCAATACAAGAAATGGGAAAGTAATGATTTGTTTAAGCTTGTCCATAAATACGTTTTACCAATTGATTCAATATCAATTTCATCTTTGCATTGATCTCTATTTGTGGCAATACATTTTCTTCCATGTATAAAATAAAGATGCTTAACCGCTTGTCTTGCAATGGAAGCTGTGCTTTGAAAGCAGGCAGTTCTAAACGATATGCTTCTCTCAATAATCGCTTTACTCGATTACGTTGTACTGCCTTTTTAAATTGTTTAGTGGGTGCACCTACCCCAGCTTGTATAATAAGCGGTGCTGGATTTGTTGGATGTTCGTCGGCAATATTTTCTAAAGTATAAATTAACCTAAGCGGCGAATTAGACATGGACTTGCCTAAAGCAAACAAATTTTGCATTTGCTTCCTGCTCTTTAATTTATCCTGTTGTTGATATGTAAAAATCTTTGCCAATGATGAATTTACTTGTTTACGATTTTTATGGATGATACATTAAAAAAGTCCACCCGAAAACGAGTGGACTTTAAAATTATAAGTTTCTACGAATAGAGATTAAATTATTTTAACCCTTTCTCGCTAGATACAGTTAGTTTCTTGCGTCCTTTCTTACGGCGACTTGCTAATACTTTACGACCATTAGCTGATTCCATACGCTTTCGGAAACCATGAACTGATTTACGACGACGTTTATGAGGTTGGAATGTACGTTTCATAATATACTTTTTTTTGCGGGTTATTAGGATTATTCCTATCTGCCCTTGAGGTTTAATACTTTATATTCAAATCCGTTCTTATAGCAGTCACCATACCACTAGCTGTGAAAGGACGGCAAAAATAGGGTTTTTTTTGAATTTTTAAGCTAAATCTGTGTGATTTGCAGCAATTTTTTGGCCAAAGAACAAACTTCCTT
>CAMBDE010000025.1 GCA_945865295.1 Chitinophaga pinensis
GATAAAAATCTTTTTAACCCATAATTTCTTGAATAACGCCAATAAATCTATTTGATCCATATTTCCCATTTGTTTATAATTTAGAAGCTAAAACAGCTGCAGTTAATGAACTAGTAACTATTGTGATCACTTTAATCATCCTATCCCAAACTTTTTCTCCATTACCTTGTTCTTGTTTGTTCACTTTTCTATTGACAACAATTTGTGAGTTAGGAAGTACACGCGGATTTCTAAATACATTAATTTTCTTTGTTTTTCCATTTGGTAAAACTAAATAAGCATCCGAAGCTTCTGACTTAATTCTTCCTCCAGAATTTCTAATATAATATTTGATTTTTTTTCCTTGCTCCCAAATAAACTGACTTTCATTTTGAACTGCCCCAAAAGTGTAAACTACTCCTCTATTTGAAGTGATATAGATGCTATCTCCATCTTCAAATATTTGTGATGGGTTTTTTAATAAATCACTCAAATTAATAGATAAGAGCTTGTTATTTCTGTAAACATATGAAGCATTTAAATTTGCATTTTTCTTTAAGCCACCTACCTGTACTAAAATTTGATCAAACGTATTGAATTCATTCTCTAAGACGATTTTAGATGGATTATAAACTTCACCTTGAATATCTATATATTTCATTTTTTGATAGCCTTTTATTCTATTAACAAATACTATGTCATTGTTTTGTAAAATAAATTTACTATTTGGAGTTTTTTTTATGCCTTTTAAGTATTCGATATCAATTGGAACTTCAATTCTTTCCGATAGTTGCCCAGTCATTGCATCAAATTTTTCTCTGGATACTATAGCAACTTCTTGATCAGCATATTCTTTAAACCCACCAGAAAGTAAAATAGCGTCTTCTATGGTCATATCTCTATTTAGCGCAATCTTGTCAGGCTTGTTAACGAGGCCTTGCACTATTATTGTTTTCCTAATTACCTCATATATATTTTTACTAAAAAGTATTACTTCATCCATTGGATTTAAGAAAGCACTTTTAACTTCATCTAGATTATCTAAATTGTAATGTTTTAAAATATATAGACCAGATATTGGGTCGAACCTTTTTAATTCAACTCTTGAGGATAATAATTTAGAATTATAATTAAGTTCTTCAAATGTAGTTGCTTGAAATATTAAGTCAAAAACACTTAAGTCTTTTCGCCAAAAAACAGTCTTGCTGGTTACTAATTTACTTGCATCAGCGATAAATTTACTCGCATCTGTCCCTAGTCTGTAAGTACTATCTTTCAAATAAGTAGTGTCGCTTAAAAAACCACTAATCTTGACAAAATTTACACCAACAACTTCCTTTATGCTATAGACATAAATCGAATCATCATTGTCTAACTTAACCTTTGTTCGATCATTCATTACAGATTCTAAATTGTATGTGACAAAGCTTTTATTTCCTAACATATCCTCCTTAAATACATCTACTTTACCCATATAGGAATTTAATTTAAGATCTCGACCAGCTATTTTAATTAAAGATTTTAGGTCAGTATATTTATCTAATGGAAATGCCCCTATTTGATTGACATTACCATATAATTTTACATTATTTAAAGTTTTATCGAGGATGTAGTTGAAATTAATAGAGTCCCCGTTTTCAATATCAAAGTTTAATTTTTGTTTAAGTAATTGACCATAATTAACTGATGTTAAAAAACGATCAAAAACTCTTTTCTGGTCTCTATTTTCAAATGGTGTAATTCTTTGAATTACTACATCTGAAATTGATGTATTTGGCAATAGCCCCCCCGAATATTTTACTAATTCATTTAAGCCCTCATTTTTCTTTAGTTCATATATTACAGGCTTCTTTACCGCACCATTTAAACTAATATTTGAAATTCTTGGTGCAATAAAAATGATATCATTATTAGCAAGTCTAATATCATTATCTAATTTGCCACTGGTAATGTAATCATATAAATCTACTTCTTTAATAAGTTGATTATTTCTATATACTTTAATTGAACGAAGCGACCCCGTGGTCTTAATTCCTCCGGCTGCATATACCGCATTTAATACTGTCGCAAAACCACTGACTAAATGCGGGCCAGGTGTAATTGCTTCGCCTAATACAGTGATAGAAGTGGGTCTTATTTGTGTTAAAGAAACATCTAAAAATGTTCTTTGAGGAGTTGATAACAATCCAGAAAAATATTTTCCTAAATAAGTTCTCAATCTATTTCTTAAGGTTGCAAAATTGCTACCTGAAGCCATAAATATCCCAAAGTTAGGAATATTGACATTCCCATTCATGTCCACTTTAGCTTCAATTTGCATGGCATTATCACCAAATACTACGATTCGAAGAATGTCGCCGGGCGCAATGATATATCCTTCATCGATGTTACCCACTAAATATTCTTTTTGTGCGAAAGGATTATTTAAAAAAATATCATAACCAAAATATTTATATAGTTCTTCTTTTTGTATTGATATAAGATTTCTCTCTTGAATGTCTCCAATTTGTATAGGCCTAACATTAACTCTAAAACCAGAATCGACAAAATAGTTTTTGTTTGGTGATTTAATCGAGGTATCGCCTGTTACTTTAAAATTACTTCTTAAAAAATCATCAAAATCAATACCACGCATTCTAGCCATTTGACGGGCTTGGCTTTCTGAAATCCCTTTTTGCTTTAGGGCTTCAAGTGCCTGCTGCTGGGTAGATATGTTCATTGATTTTGCCGTATTCAATACTTGAGATTCAGTGGCATTTTGAGCAATTGAAGCATTAAAAAAAGTAAAAGAAATTAAAAGAAAAAAAGATCTCATTAGATAATTTTTGTGGGTTTATAGAAAACGCAAATTAGAACAAACTAAAAAAAAGGCAGCGTACTAATACGCGTATATAAAGTATTAATATTAGTAAATTGAAAGCTTTATGGAGAACCGCTTAAATGTGTTACAGTCCGTAATCATTTTTGATATAACAATATGTAAATCAATATTTTATATTGATATTTTTATTGAATTTTACATAAAAAACGTAAATTTAGAGTAAGATAATGGAGTTTTTTCACTGTATTTATGAATTAATTTATTACAATTTAACATGAAATAACATGACACAAAATTTAGCATATAGCAACTCCTATCTAACACAACAGACACAACTATATATACGAAACGCTTCCATAAGAAGAGTAAAAAGTACAGGCAAATTAGGAATATCATATAATACGATTAGATGTTACCAATTGTTTTACAAAATTATTGAGCAATTTGAGGTGTACCATGGTTCTAAAATTAACTTAGAACAAGTTGAGAAATCCGAGCTTGATAGTCTTACCAACTGGCTAATTAATATCAAAAAGTACTCTATCAACAACGCTGGTCAACAAATAAAGATCTTAAAAACCATAGCAACTGAGGCGGAGAAAAATGGGTTAACTATTAAACCACACTTAAAATACATAAGTTCTTTTTCCAAACCCTCCAATGATCGCCATATACATACTTTAAGTTTTGAAGAGATAGATCGTATAAAAGCCTTAGCTATCAAAGACGAAATACTCGAAAACGCACGTAAATGGCTCTTAATTGGCGTTTCCATAGGTCAGAGGGTATCAGACCTTCTAAAACTTAAACCATCTCAAATAAGAGCCTCAAACAATGGTGGTTTATATATTGACATTATTCAAAAGAAAACCACTCAATTCGTAACAATTGGAGTTATAGACCCATTTGTTATAAATATCCTTAAAAGAAACTTCCCTACTCCTATGTCAGAACCTCACTTTAACAAGCATATTAAGGAAGTATGTAAACTTGCCAATATTACAGAAACTGTTAAAGGAAGTAAGTATAATAAAGATTCTAAAAGAAAGGAACTAAACTTTTACCCTAAAAATGAACTTATTTGCTCTCATGACCTAAGAAGGTCTTTTGCTACTAATTACTTTGGGAAGATCCCTACCCCTATTTTAATGGAAATTACTGGTCATAAAAAAGAGAGTACTTTTCAAATATATATTGGAGTTACTCAAAACAAAGACTCTATTGCTGATGCGTTTATGGCACACTTAAAGCAATTATAGCTAAAGTAGACCCCAAGGATCTTCTTTCTTTTGTTGTTTAGTGAAATCGTCCTCAACACTTTTAGTTTTGGGGACGATATAATTAGATAACATTTGAACTACCCTGATTTTTTGCTGAATAGATAGCTTCTCTTTATTCTTTATAAGATCTTGTATTAAATCTTCAAAAAGTAACATCATTTGAGTCTTTACAGGGACGTCCTTAGTTGGTCCTCTTTTACTTTTACTACCAGCCTTGCGAGCAGATTCAGGATTAAATGGCATTGCAAATATTATTTAAAAAATAAATCTAAATATTTTGATGTAATTAGTTCCCATCTATAGTTATTATTTGCAAAATAATACATGTTTTCAGAAATTTGATTTAAATCATATGATTTAATGTTTGTAATTATATCAAGAAGATTTTGAGTACTATGAAAATACAAACATTTATTATCAGTAGTTGATCTATTAAAATTGCAATCAAAAGCAATTATCGGGAGCTTTAAACTCATAGCTTCAACTAATGAAGGGTTAGTTCCTCCAGCAGAATGACCATGTATGTATACAAAACAGTTTGATCTTATTTGATTTAAAATATCTAAATCATAAATAGGATCAATTAAATGTATATGATTAAATTTTGAGAAATTTGATTTCAAATTGATACCATAAGTACTATTATTCCAATTACCTATAATTACTAAATGTGAATTGGGATTTAATGAAAATGCTTCAAGAATAATATCAATGTTATTTTCAGGTTCAATACGACAAACTTTGAAAGCATAATCATGTTTAAGAAATGGATATTTAAGAAGTATATCTTTGCTAATTTTTTTAAATTTAGCATTATCACCCCCATATGTTATAAGTTCAGATTCTATATTATACTCATTCTTTAAATAATTTTGAATTTCAATATTATCAGCAACTATTATATCTGCATAACGTATAGCTAATATTTCTGAAAATTTTAAAAAATTCTTTGTAATGTAATTCCACTTATCTCTTTTCCATTCAATACCATCAATATTACAAATAACTTTACTTTTCAGAAATGGCTTTATAAATGGAAAGAATATTGCTCCTGAAACTCCTAAAAGTAAAACTACATTATATTTTCTACCAATACATTGCATTAAACTTACTCCATCGTATAATATACTACTAATGCCATTCGCTTTAAAGGGTAGATATTTTAGTTTAGCACCCTTATAATTAAGTTGCTTAGAAGGGTACGCACTGCTTGAACAGAATACAGTATAATTAATCACGTATGGCTTAAAATCAAGAAGGTTTTCAACTAAACTTTCAAACCCTCCATAATTTGCAGGCACTCCAACAATTCCAATAATTGCTATATGCAGTTTCAAAATTGTATTGACTTTAATTTTAATCTGAAAATTGAAAATTGAATTCTTTAGAGTAAACTTTTCCCATTTCGTTTAAGCTTAACTGAATGTTGAATTTATTAGCAGAATTAAGATTTCTCATTATTTGATTATCATCACCTAAAGTTTTAGGATTTATTTTACACAATGTTTCAATAAAACAGTTTTCATCCAAATCGAATAGATAATTTCCGGGTGACTGTGATATAACATCTTTATGACCTCTTATGTTTGACGCTACAATTGTTAAACCAGAAGCCAAACCTTCAACTAAATTCATACCTAAACCTTCTTGTTTACTTACAGATATTGCTACATCACTTAATTGGTAGAAATATTCTATATTCTTTTGGTAGCCTAAAAATTTAACATTATTTGACAGTTTTAAATTATCAACTAGTAATTTTAAATTTGCTTCCAAAGGTCCATCACCTAATAGAAGAAGCATTGAATTTTTATTGATTTGATGATATTTAGAAAAAGCATTTAATAAAAATAAATGGTTTTTTCGACTTATAAATTGGGCAGTATAAATTAAAACAAATAATTCATCATTAATATCCAATTTTGCACGACCAGATTTCTTTGACTCACTATTTGGTTTAAATCTATTAAGATCAATTCCTATTCCATTAATTTTGTATGTTCTTTTATTAAAAAAACGTTTTGAAATTTGATAGTCCTCGTTATTAATCGTAATTATTGCATGAGTTAGAGGGGCTAATAATAATTCAACTAAAAAAAAAGTAACCCAATAATAAAACGGTGCCCCTTTAAAAAAATGAAAGCCATGAGAAGTATAAATTACCTTAATTTGTGGTTTTGCTAATTTTAAAAATCTACCAATTAATCCTCCAGTTGGTGTATGACAATGAACATTTAAAATATTTTCATTCCTTATGAGTTTTATAAGTTTGCAAAATGAAACAAAATTTCGGAAACTTAAAGGATTTCTACTTACGGGTATATCAATCTGAACGCAATTCATGATAACCTCTATACCCGGAGAAGCATTATAAACTTTTATTCCGTTCTTAGCTAAAAAGTCTATATAAGGTTTATTAAACTTTGAAAATCCTGCGTGATTAGAAATGAATAAAATCTTTTCCATTATAAAAGCTTAAGAGGTCCAAGAATTGATCGTTTTCCGTGCTTTATTGCCTTAATTATTAATGGTAATCGTATCGAAGAATGTTTGAAATTAGATAGAAACGACAATAAAATGTGTTGAAATATTTTTTTTCTAAGATAATTTTTGACATGCAATTTGTATTTCCTATGCATCAATAAATAAATCGCGTTTCTTATTATATAGTAATCTCTTGTTGGTGAACGTTTTGTGAAATTTATACCGAGTACTGAAGTATCATTATCTCCAAGCCTATGTTTTAAAACTATATCTTTATTGTATCTTATTTTATGTCCTTCAGATATTAGCCTCCAGCACCAATCATTATCAACCCAATCGATATAAAGTTTAGTGTCAATTAAGCAATTTGAACTTAAATTATTAATATTTATAAACATGCCTGAAGAAATAGCATGTGATAAAAGTTCATTGTGATCTGGATTTTTTAGAATTAAACTTGTATTATTTAGAACATACTGTTTTTTTATTTTATTAGACCTACCTAATATATTAATCCATGATGGACAGGCTATAGTACAATTATCCATTTTAAGCATAGATTTTACATAATTGTTGGGATACACGCTGTCTTGATCACTTAGAATTAAGAAATCCGCTCCATTTTCCTTGGCAAAATTAATTAATTTTGAATGAGCTAAAGCGATACCTAAATTACTACCTTCGTGGATTACTTGAATTTTATCATTATAGTATTCAAATAAATCTAATGGGGAATTTATAAATAATAAAACCTTAGTGCATTGAGATGATAGGGTGATAATAGTTTCAATTAAATTTTCTTTAGACGGATTAAAAACTACTATACCAGCATATATAATCATTAGTTTAACTTTTCAATATGCTTTCTATAATAAAATAAGCTTAATATGTTTACTAATGAATAAGAAATCAGCTCTTTAATTAGTAAATTTTTTATAAGGAACCAAAGTAAAAAAGATTTATTGTCTCTATTGGAAAAATTTGAATACAGATAATTTCTTTGACAAGAAATAGCAGTCAAATTTCTAGATACATTTTTGATTTTATCCAACCAATGATCTGATCGATTTAAACCTAATAAATTATTATCGTGTTGTCGATAAAATGAAAGTTTTTTATCGAAATATATAACCTTCCCAATTTGTTCTACTAATATACTCCAATACCAATCATGCATTATAAGAGATTTATGAAATTTTTTATTAGTGAGATATAATATGCAGTAGTAATTTAAACAAATCGTATGACCTATAACTGTACTGAAGAATTGTCTATGTGGTATATTTGTAATGAGTAGTTTCTTCTGATTTCTAGAATAAAACTCTTTATTTATAGGTTTTAAATATTTATCAGTAAGTATGATGTCATGATGGATCATTACAGGATATTTATACTTTTCGAGATGTAATTTAATAATGCTTTCGTTTTTGCAAGGCAACCAGTAATCATCCTGATCAGAAATAAAAAGTATACTATTAGTTGGAATTTTTTTACTTATATCATTTATAGCTAATAAAAAAGATTGTATAACACTATTTGTTTTTTTAAAATGATTTACATTAATGCTATCTGTAAATTTATTTTGTAATTCAAATATTATTATTTTGGTTTTATCCGTCGAACCAAAATCATATATAAATAATTTTTTAACTGGAGTAGTTTGGTTGAAAATAGAATTTACTTGATCATTTAAATATAATTCACCATTATATGTACAAATTAAAACGTAAGATGAAATATCACACATATGAAATTCATTAAAATAAATAATAATATTATATTTAAAATATTTTATAATATAAATAGGAAATCAAAAAAATGTAAATTATAAAACGAATTATTTTAAAAATTAAGGTTTGAACATAAAATATTTATAATAATAAATAAAAAAATCTATAAAAACAGATACTAATAAAATAATTATTTAAATTCAATAACATTTTGAAATAAATAAAAACAATAAAATCCATAATACAAAATCGATATGGTTGAAGCTAATATTATTTGCTTAAATTTCATAACTACAAAGGGAATTAGTAAAAGTAACACAATCATAAAATATTCTAATAATCTAAATGCTACAACTGGGGCGTTTAATATGGTAGTAATTAAATAAACAAAAATACCAAGGGAGAAAAATTTATATAAAATAATTTCATAAATACATAGAGACTGTTTATATTTTATAAATATGTATGTTATTATATAAAATAAAATTATATATGAAAGACTTATAAGATTAAATGCATTAATCACATCTTGATATCCAGCATACATTTTATAGTATATGGGATTTATTTTAAATAATTGTAAAATAAATTGTATTACAAAAAAAAGATTAAAGCCTAATAATTTTAAAAAAATGCCGATTAATGGTAAAAGAGCGTGAAATTTTAAATTTAAATTTTGAACAATAAAAAAAGAAGGTATTAATATAATCGAAGACCAATGAAACATTATAGCAAAAAATACCTTCAGAAAATATTTTTTGACATTTCCATCAGCTAAATCTTTTGTAGCATATAAAAATAAACCAGTGGATACTCCTGCCCTTATTTGAACATAATCATGTAACCAAAAATATGATAATAAATACATTAATATACTTAGTAATGGCAAAGGTGAATAGTTTGCAAATATAAAAATCTTAATTGACACACTTAATAAAGCAATAAATATAAGAAATGTATAAAAATTTTTTGAGAAAAGTATTGAATTGATCTTAATTAAAGCCTTAAAGAAAAATTCTTTATTAGCTAAAGCTAATTTACCTTGGCTTACAACCATATAATAATAATTACTTGAATCATTATCCCAGCCAAACAATCTTAAACCTGCAATGAATGATAAAAGAATAACTAATGCTAAATAAATAAAAACATCTTTTCGTAAAATCATAGTTTTATTAAACTATACTTTGATAAAAAATTAATAATAATTCTTTTAAATCTTATAATTATACTTATAGAAAATTTTTTAAATATATTATTATTTAAATTTTTATGATTTTTTTTAATGAAAAATTTATTCATATTGATCGAATATTCAAACAAGTAAACATTTTCTATACTATTTTTCCAAAAAATATAAAATAAACTTAATTGATCTCTTGTAGTATGAGTTAATAGCTCATGCCACCATTCATTCATTGTATTAATTATATTTTCACATTTATGATTTCTAAATAAAATATTATTTTCTCCAAGTCCATATTTTTTTGGAAAACCATTGTATCGATAGAATTCAATTTGCTTGTTAGTCTCTATAAATTTTGATTTGCCAGTGATTACACACTCTTTTGCCTCTTCATATATACAATTTCTGGCAAAGTGTTTAGGTAGTGCAAAATCAGAAATACTTAGATATTGATTTGCTAATTCTAAAGGATTATTTAGAATCAAAATATTTGCATCAATATATAAACTTTTATCATAATTACTCAAAAATAAATGTGGTAAAATTTTATATTTTCTATTCATCAAATTTGGTGGTAAATCATAATCTTTTACAAATTTAATATCCCATATGTCAGATTTAATTGTAGTTTGATCTGTGAAGCAAATAAAATCACAACCATCAAATTTTTCTTTTGGATCTAATAATTCATCATAATCTCCAAAAATTGTAGTATAAACTACTAGATTGTTATTTAACATTCTTGAAATTATATTTTTTAAAAAAATGGAATAAAAACATAAAAATTAAAATTGTGTCAATAAGGGTATCATTCAAATATTATTTAAATTTAAATAATTGCCTAATTGAATATCAAAAGATTCAGGTACAAAACTCATAAATCCTCCGTAAGGTCTAAATGTTAATTCACCAAAGTATATTTTATTTTCTACTATGTATAAATCAACTCGAACATAAGGAAAATCTTGTGAAAGAATTTCTGATATCCTCAATAGCTCATTTATAACTTTAGGCTTTTGAACATTTTTCTTAATTGGTGAAAAATAGTAAACATCTATGGGATTCCAAGATGTATCATACCAATCTTCTTTAGTTACAGATCCTCTATCAAAAATAGTTTGAATAAACTGTGGTTTACCGTGAAAACAATGAACTTTATAGTCATTTAGTTGTTGATTTTCCATTTCATCCTTAAATAATTTTTCAACAATTATTCTGGGTTTTATATTTTTATACTCCCACTCTCTATACAAATAATAGTGATTATATTTTAATCTTCGAGCTAAAAATTTGTGAACTTTTTTAAAGTCAATATTTTTTTTATCATTAATAATCAAATTGCTACCACTATCGTGTGTCGTTTTAATTATAACAGGATAATCAGGTAAATTAATTTGATTTATATTTCTATATTTTTCTGTCATGAATACCAAAGGTATCAAGTAATTTGTACCTAATTTTTCTTCTACATAACTTCTTACATGAAATTTATCTGCACATTTAGTATATATGTCTCTTCTATCATTAAGTTTAAGCCATTGAATTTTTTCTGTAAATAGTTTTGGATTTTTTAAATCTATCTTTTTAGAAAGAAACTCTTTATATCTGATTTGAATAAGCTCTTCATCATTAAGCCTTTTATATCTAAAAATTTGATATTTGTTCCAATATTTTTTTACAATACATAATATATAATTTCCTATGATTGTTTTATAGAAAATATTTATTAATTCTTTCATAGTTAATCTATATTATAACTAATGGACTTTTTAAAATAGAATAAGAGAAAAAAAACGTGAACTAATAACACAATAATAAATGAGCTTACAAGTCCATCAACACCGTAAAAATAAATTGACGGTGGGACAAGAATAAAATTTAAAAGTACCGTATAATTCATCACTTTCATAAATTCACTTTTTCTTTCCATAATAAAAAGAGCATTTGAATATAACGGTCCAAAAGGGAATAACAAAATTCTAATAAAAAATATATTCAAAAGTTGCAATACTTGTAAGTTGTATTGACCCGTTATAAAATATACTATCTCATATTTGAAATATACTGATAGGATTAGCAAAAAAATTGCAACTAATAAGAATATCTTTGATATTTTTTTAACCAAATAAACAAATTTAGGAAAGTCTTCATAGTATATTTTAGTTAAATATGGATATAAAGTTTGATTTGCTGGTTCAAATAACATACCTATTGCTACTACTATTTTTTCAGCAATTGAGTAGTATCCAACAACTATAACATTTGTAAAAAATCCTAAAAGTAAAATATTTGTATTAGTGTAAATACTTACATAAAACCTTGATATAAAAACATAAAAACCTTCATTTAGATATATTAATAAAATCTCTAACCTTTGTAACTCAAATTTAACTCCGAAATCTTTTTTTACTAAATAAAGTGACCAAATACCCGCTACTAAGAAACCTAAAGAAGTTAGAAATGGTACAAGGATAAAGTCATTTTGTTCTTGCACAAATACATAAATTGATAAAGTAAATATGACTTTCGATAAAATGCTCAAGTAGGTTATATATTTCATACGCTCCATACCTTGAAAAAACCAAAGAGGTAAAATGGCTTGCCCTACAAGTGTTCCGTAGGAAATAAAATAAACAAGTGTATTTTTACTAAATTTATCGAAACTAAAAACGAAAACGGTGAGTAGAAAAAAAGATATAACCAATAAGATGATTTTTATAGTCATAACTGCTGAAAAAATCTCAATTAGTTTTACTTTGTTATTTCTATGAATACTTATTTCTTTTGTAGCTGTTATATTAAACCCATAATCTATAAAAATCTGGAAAAAAACAATGATTGAAGCAGCAAAAGCTAATAAACCAAAATATTCAATTCCCAAAACTTTTACAAGATATGGAATAGTTACTAGTGCTAATATGTGGTTTGTACCTTGAAGGAATGTAAGAGAGAGAAAATTATTTCCTAGTCTTTTTTTTTCTTCTTCTTTACTTATCATCTAATGATTTGTGATTTATAATTTAATTATACTATTTCTAGGAATTAAAATATTTTCTATATTTAAATACAAGAATATATTTGGCCAAACGTTAAAGCTTTAAATGAAGTTATCTATGTCTGTTCAACATGATCTTAACTTTACATGATTATAAAATTATTTTTTTAAAAGCTATTACTATTTTCTCGATAAATTTTGAAAGGATTATAGGAGAGTATTTGCCAAGGTTATATTTATTATAACTTTTTATAATTTTTACAGAAAATTAAAACTGCAAGTAAATATCTCATCAATATATTTAGAGACTATACTCATGTCACTATTATTAAAATAAATGTTTGGGGGATATAACATTAACGAAAGCATAGGTTGCATATTAAGTCTATCCCCATTATCCCTAATAAGTGATCTATTAGGCCAGTAGCCTTGGAATATTAAAAATGGATATAGATATTAGCCTTTAATTTATTATTCAAAACTCTAACTGTAAATTCTCAATCTACAATAGTAAATTTTTGGTCATTTTAAAAATAAGTTATTTCCGTAAATAACTTATTAGTCTATTTTGAATTTATATAAATTTACATTTTTTAACATTAAACCTAGTCCTTCATAAGTATTGATTTCTGGTATCCAATTTAATAAGGATTTTGCCTTATCAATATTTGCCATAGTCTCAAACATATCAATAGAATTAAATGGCATGCTTTGAATTATTGCTTTTTTCCCAGTCAATTCTTCTATCCACATAATAAACTGGTTTATTTGAACAGGTTCTTTTCCTCCACCTAGATTTATTATTTCGAAACTTAATGGTTTTTCCGATAGAATTGTCCCTCTTGCTATGTCATCTATATAAGTAAAATCTCTAGATTGTGACCCATCTCCATACAATTTAATTGGTGTCCCTTCTAAAATCCATTTAACAAATCTATAAGGTGCCATATCTGGACGACCACCGGGGCCAAATACAGTAAAATACCTTAAAATAGTAACATCAATCCCAAACTGCTTATGATAAGTATAAGCATATGCCTCGGCAGCTTGTTTACTTGCTGCATAGGGGCTTATTGGCGTATTTACGTTCGAGCTTTCATTAAATGGCAATGGTAATCCAGCATAAAGACTAGAAGTAGATGCTAAAATAAACTTCCCTACTCCAAAATCTTTCATAAGTTCTAATAAATTCAAAGTTCCTTCAGTATTAGTTCTTAAATAAACCCACGGATTTTCAATACTATATCTAACCCCTGCTCTGGCTGCTAAGTTAAAAACAGACCTGAAATTATGTTTTTCGAAAATAGGTTTGAGATCCTCAATCTTCTCTATATCAGCTTTATAAAAAACAAAATTTGGATGATTGATTAATTTGCTAAGCCTATATTCTTTTAGTTCAACATCATAATAATCATTCATATTATCTAAGCCTACCACCGACTCTCCCTTCTCTAAAAGCATTTCGCAAACTCTTGAGGCTATAAATCCAGCGGCTCCTGTAACAAGTATCTGTTTCAATATAAGTTTATATTTATGATAGTAAAAGTGAGATACTTAATTTTGATTACTGGTGGTAATCATTTAGCTAAATTGAATTATTTTTAATTTCATAAATAGAATATCCAATTAAAACTATTAGACAGATTAAAATAATGAGAATTGATATAATGTTCTTTTTATCTGATCTCATTAAATAGCTATTTTGTAATAATTTCTCAATTTGGTTATAAAATCCATTTTAGGATCTAACCATTCCTCTGAGAGTATTCTTCTAAATTTTCCATGTAAATCATATTCCATTACAAAAAAATATGATTCATTATACCATTTGACATAATGAATTTGTCCTTCAACTTTTTCTTCTCTTTTGAATTTTTTAACTAATAGTCTAATCTCATTTAATGTAAAATGAGTCAGGTCACCTAAATCTGCAAATTCAGAAAATTGATTTGATTTAAATTTAAGCATAGCTTCGCTGTTCTAAGTCACAGACTTAGTTTATATTCAATAATTAAAATATATAAAAACTATATTCTAGGACAAATACCTATAACTTAGTTCTCCCCTCGATCTAACATCTAATTTTTTATAAATACCCTTAACACGTTGGTTAACTGTAAAACTTGAAACTCCAATCGCATTTGCTATTTCTTTATACGTCATTCCTTTAATTAGAAACTCACACACTCTTTTTTCCTTTTCTGTCAAAACTTTAATCACATTTTTAATTGTGTTATTTACATTTAATGAGGAACTGTTAAATAAAGGATTTGAATTTTCAGAAAGTAGATTAATTAAATACTCTTGTTGTGATAAAGAAATATATTTTGAACCATTACTTACCTTATTTATTAACTGGAATAATTCAACTTGAGTAAAATTTATATCTATAAAGCCTTTGAAACCTAATTTAAAATATTCTATCACTTCGATAAATGGCTTATTT
Source organism: Chitinophaga pinensis (assembly GCA_945865295.1). GTDB lineage: Bacteria > Bacteroidota > Bacteroidia > Chitinophagales > Chitinophagaceae > Sediminibacterium > Sediminibacterium pinensis_A. Next base: position 14,922 of record CAMBDE010000025.1, read on the forward strand.
AATCCAATTGCAACTATATAAACATTGTCAAATGTGGTATAGATTGAATTAAAGTATTCAATGCTTGCCTGATCCTCAATATCTAAAATGATTAATCGTTTTGCATTTTTATTAAGCAGATTAGAATACAAAGATTCCAAACAGTTATGAATTATAAATTCTTGTACTGAATTTATTTCAGATATGATTGGTAAAAACCACTTCTTTAAAGTCTGATTAGAAATATAAATGTCCGTACCCATAATAATATATTATAAAATTTTAGAAATTACCTAGGGGGAGGGATATTACTCAAAATAACGATTTATTATTTCAATTAATACATACTTAAATAAGTAAATAATACTTATTATAAGTAAATAATACTTTATGAAATAAATTTTAATTACTATAGGGGACCACTTGTAGAAAAAGATCTAGCGGGGAATAGTAGAATAATATAAGTATCTAATAATAAATATTATCTCAGGGCATAAATGTCCTATTAAATTATACTATTTTTTTTAAAAAACAACTTAAATCGAAAAAAATCTACAAAAAGAAAGTAAGTAAGCGTATATATTTCTACTAATAATAGGACATTCAAGACCTATATTATATTATATTATATTATATTATATTAAAAATAGGTAAGCTTATCAAATTGATTCACAAGTATATATGATCTAAATATGTTCCGATTTCTGTATTTGGAACATTTTGAAGCCTATTTTAGTTGACATTGGATCTTTTAACCATGCATCCACCTAAAAGTCAAATTAATCCTTATTTGTTTTACCTTCTTCGTTTTTGGTAAGGAATGGTACCAATATTCTTGGATCGACCCTTTCATATCTAACAGTGAGCCATTGGCTAGTTCAATGTCTAAACGTTCATTGGATGTGGCATGTTTAAAGGCAAATTTACGAACAGCTCCTAAGCTCACCGAAGCAATGGAGGATTTGGTAACAATATCTTTTTCATTATCTCTATGCCATCCCATACCCTCCTCTCCTTCATGGTATAAATTGAGTAAACATGCATTATAATTCGCCCCGGTGATGGCTTCTACTTTTTGTTTAATCCTAATTAAAGTTTCTGTCCACTGCAATCCTGATTTTTTGACCCCTGCATAAGTATAGGTAATGCCAGCATCTGCATACCAAGCCACTTTTCGCTTGGTCATTATTTTTTTGCCAAACATGAGAACTTCATCTTGCTTCCATGGAATGGTATCCAATAATTCCTTACAAATAATAGTCGCTTCTTTTTCATTAAAAACCACACCATGGTAGATGGCAATTCCATCTTTTGGCAATAAGTTTTCTGGTTCAAAAAGTAAGGACATTTTTCAATAAATTATTTTAAAGTCTGCAGGATCCATTTTGAATTTGGCGTTTCCGGCATATATTGACCTATTACTTTTGTTGGTTTCTTTCAATCAAAAAATTACTTCCTAGGCATCAAATTTGTTTGCTGTGCTGCATTCAAAGTAAAAGTAGCAACAATTGTAGCAATTTGCTTTAAATCATCTTGCATTAAATGATCGTACACATCCATATTACTGTGGTGGGTTCTAGTGCTGTATTCAATTGGATCTTGAATGAACTGAAATCCAGGTAAACCAACTCCATCAAATGCAATATGGTCTGTACTTCCGGTATTGCTCAAAGTCACCGTCTTAGCACCCAAATCGTTGAAATGGGCTAACCATGTTTTGAAAATTGCCGCTGCAGCAGTATTGCCTTGTGCATAGATTCCACGGATTTTTCCTGTACCATTATCGATATTAAAATAAGTAGAGAATTTTTGATGCGCTGCATTAGGTTGGTTATTCGCATCCATAAATGTATTTTTCACGTAAGCTCTAGAACCTAATAAACCTTCCTCCTCTGCACTCCATAATCCAATGCGGATGGTTCTTTTAGGACTGATACCTGCTGCTTTGATAATACGCATTGCCTCAATCATCACTGCTGAACCTGATGCATTATCTGTTGCACCTGTTCCAGACTGCCATGAATCCAAATGCGCTCCAATCATCACTACTTCGTCTTTCAATAGTGGATCTGTTCCAGGAATTTCTGCAATTACATTGTACCCTTGTAAATCCTTTGTATGAAATTTAGTTTTAACATCCAAATCCGCTTTTACAGTAGTGCCAGATTTAGCCAATCTTAAAAAAGTATTGTAGTCTTCTACGGACATCGCCAAATCTAAAAAATTGGCAGGATCTGTTCCTTTATACGCACCACCCCCTTGTGCAAAAATAGTACCATCATGGTTTCTTGTAGCCGTTGTTAACATGGCTACTGCGCCTTCCTCAATTGCCATTGCCTTTAATAAATTCATGACTCTTTGTGGCCCTGACCTTTGTGCTTGCATCTCGCGCATACGTCTTTGTTGTGCCGTGTCTGGTGTTCTTGATATTGCTGGTGCTGCTGCAGCTTCCATTGCAGCTAAGGCTTCGTCGGTATATCTTTCAGCGTCAGCTTTAAAACTTTGCTTGTAGGTATTGTCTTGATCTAAAATAATGATCTTCCCTTTTAATTGTCCTTTGTAAGCTTGTAATGTGATAGAGTCTTTTGCATTGACTACAATCACCGCTGCATTTTTTAACCCATTGGTGCCTGCAGTCCAAGATTTAGGCCAAGCTAATAATGGTTTATAATAAGGTGCAGTCATTGCAAAATACATTTTCTCTAAATCCCAACCTTTTCCAAATTCACCCCAAGGCTCAATGGTTGCATTCACTGCCCCATTTTTAGTTAATACATCTTTAGCATAAGCAGCTGCCCTTGCGTATCCTTCTGAATTCGCCAATCTATTACCACTTTTATCTGTTAAGTTAAAAGCAATATCCATTACCTGTGATTTTTCCAATCCTTCTATTCTGATTTTTTGAATCGTTGCAGGATCTAATTGTGCCATGGCTGAAAATGGAATCACAGCTGCAAGGATGAACCCTTTAATAACTAAGTTTTTCATAGTTGGTCTTTTGATGATTTGAATAATCAAATTAAGGAAAACCGTCCATTATCATTCACCTTTTATCCAATTTTATACCTTAAACCATATTTTATTTTGATAACAGTAAAATAAATCGGAATTTAATACCTAAATATAGCCTTATGCAAAAGAGACAATTCATCAAAGACTTAGTATTAACAGGAATCGCAATGCCTTTAGGATTGGGTGGGATGGCAAAAGCCTTTGCAAACCATGAAGCACAATCTCCCTTAGCACTTGCAGAGGATAATGCATTTTGGGAGCAGATACGTCAACAATACATATTAAAGCCAGACTATATTAATCTAGAAAATGGCTATTATAATTTTTTACCTCAACCCATACTGAATAAATATATCGAGCATATCAAAGAAATTAATTACCAAGGCTCTTATTATATGCGCACGGTGCAATGGGAGAATAAACAAAAATCTGTTTTAGCCTTGGCCGAGATTGCAGGATGCAGCCCCAATGAATTAATCATCACGCGCAACACGACTGAGTCATTAGATACCATCATTGGTGGCATTCATTGGCAGGCTGGTGATGAAGCTATTATGGCTGAACAAGATTATGGGGCGATGTTAGATATGTTTAAATTAGTGAGCGAAAGACATGGTGTAGTGAATAAAATCATCTCTGTACCCAATCATCCAAAAGACGATACCGAGATTGTTGCGCTTTATAAAAATGCCATCACACCAAAGACTAAAGTCATATTAGTGAGTCATATGATTAACATCACTGGTCAAATATTACCGATCAAAAAAATCAGTGAAATGGCCCACCAGTATGGCGTACAAGTGATAGTAGATGGTGCACATGCTTTTGCACATATCCAATTTAGCATTGCTGATTTAGGTTGTGATTATTATGCAGCTTCCTTGCATAAATGGCTGAGTGTGCCATTAGGTGCTGGGATACTTTTTGCAAAAAAAGAACATATCAAAAACATCTGGCCGCTGTTTGGAGACAATGAAAAAGATGCTAATAAGATTAAACGCATCAACCATACCGGAACCCATCCTGTGCATACAGACTTAACTATACCAGATTCCATTGCCTATTATCAAATGATTGGGCCAGCTAAGAAAGAAGCTAGATTAAGGTACCTACAACAATATTGGACCAGCAAGGTCAAAGACGTCCCTAATATTATTTTAAATACCCCCACCTCTCCAGACCGTTCCTGTGCCATAAGCAATGTGGGCATTAAAAACATGAAACCAGCGATTTTAGCGGAGCGATTAATGAAGGAACACAAAATATTTACAGTGGCCATTGATTATGCCAATGTACAAGGATGCAGGATTACTCCGAACCTATACACCACCACCAAGGAGTTAGATGTGTTTGTGGATGCTTTAAATACCTTGAGTAAGGCTTAAAATTTAACAATTTGGTCATAATTTATTAACATTCGTTCGTATTTGCGGTATTATATATAATTTAGGACTCTAATAACCGCATAATGCTGAAAAAAGAACGCCAAGAGTTCATTTTACACCAATTAAACTTGCATAATAAAATTTTATGTGCGGATTTGAGTAATATGATGGGCGTATCGGATGACACCATCAGAAGAGATTTACAAGAACTAGCCCAAGAAGAAAAATTGATTAAAGTACATGGCGGTGCCTTGAGCAAATCATTCCATACTGCATTTGACAGAAAAATGGTCTATAATTTAGAGGACAAAAATATCATCGCACAAAAAACGGCAGCACTGGTTCAAAGTGGTATGTATATTTTAACATCAGGGGGGACATCCATTTTAGAATTTGCAAAATCATTAGACCCAAATTTAAATGCTACCTTTTTTACTTGTAGCTTGAATGCTGCCATTGAATTTGCACACCACCCTAGTATAGAAGTCGTGATGATTGGAGATAAGGTTTCAAAAGATTCCATGTTAACCACAGGCGCTAGTGCGGTGCAAACCATCGAATCAGTACAAGCAGATTTATGTATTCTAGGTATCAATTCTTTAGACACACAATTTGGACTCAGTGAAAACGACTGGGAAGTAGTTCAAATTAAAAAAGCGATGATAAAAGCTTCCCAAAAAACAATTTGCATCGGCATTTCTGAGAAATTAAATTCTCAGCAAAAAATTAAAGTAGCCAATCTAGATGAGATTGATATTTTAATTACAGAACTGGATCCTAGCGATCCAAAACTGTTGCCGTTTAAACACAAGGGATTAACCATTTATTAATATTAAAAAATCAGTTATGAGACTAAAAAAAACAAGCAAGCTTTATATGGCAAAGCTTATGATGATTTTGGTTTTGCTGTCTGGTTTTTGTATCGACACAATTGCCCAAACTATTAGTGGTAAAGTATCGAATCAAAAAGACAACAGCGGAATTGAAGGGATTTCAATTGTTATCAAAGGAACACGTAATGGTGTGTTTACTGATAACTTTGGCGGATTTACATTAAAATTAAACAACACAAATGCCATCACATTGGTAGCAAGTGGTGTTGGATTTAAATCCCAAGAATTAAATGTGGATCCTAGTAAAATGGCTACAGGATTAAGCATTGTGTTAACAGAGCAGTATTCTAAATTAGACGAAGTTGTAGTTACTGGTACTTCAGCAGGAACGACAAAGCGTCAATTAGGAAGCTATATTAGTAGTGTTTCTGCAGAAGACCTTGGCAAAGGTGCATCAGGAAACGTGCTAGCTGCATTGCAAGGTAAAACAGCAGGTGCTCAAATTATTCAAAACAGTGGTGACCCTGCAGGTGGTATGTCTGTTCGTTTAAGAGGTATCAGTTCTGTGCTTTCTTCTTCAGAACCATTGTACATTGTTGATGGTGTAATTGTCAACAACGCAACAAACAGAGTAACCAATACATCGAGCAACTATGATGGTGGTAACTTCGTAGGAAGTATCGGCCAAAACAGAATGGTGGATATCAATCCAGCAGACATCGAAAGAATCGAGGTATTGAATGGTGCCGCTGCAGCCGCTACGTATGGTAGTAGAGCAAATGCCGGTGTAATTCAAATCTTTACTAAAAGAGGTAAAACTGGTGCAGCTAAAGTAAGCTTCTCTAGTACTTATATTAGTAGTGCCTTGAGAAAGAAATTAGATGTAAATACCTCCCCAACAAAATTTGGTGGACCTACTGATGGCGTTGGTGCTCAAACGCAGGATATTTTAACACCTGCATTGACAAATACAACCCCAGTATTTCGTCAAGACTACCAGGATTATATTTTCCGTGATGCTTCTGGAACAGACAACACCCTATCTGTAAGCGGCGGCACTGATAAAACAAAGTATTATTTTGGTGGGTCCTATTATAACAACGAAGGTATTATCAAGAATACAGATTTTCAGCGTTTTAGTTTCAGGTCAAATATTGATCAAGTGATCAATAAGTGGATGAGCATGAACATGGGTTTAAACTTTACGAACTCAAGTGCAAATGAAAAGCCTGATGGTCAATCCTTCTTCTCTCCAACCAATGCAGTGACCATTCTTGGTAACTTCCATGATATTTGGACTAGAGATGACAATGGTAATATCAAAGCTGTAGGTGAAAGAGGAAGAATTAACCCTGTTTCTGTCATTGAAGACATCAAACAAAAACAATCTACAAACAGAGTCTTAGCCAACTTTGGATTGAAATTAAAACCAATGAAAGGCTTAACTATTGACTACTCAATGGGTATTGATAATTATGCTCAAAATGGTACAACTTATATTCCTCCATATGCTTATAATGCAAACCCAGCATTTTGGGGAGGTGGTGTGACTTTAGATCCAACATTAAATGGTTATGCAAGTACTGCATCTAACCATTTTTTTCAAATCAACCACGACTTGAGTGCAAACTATAATTTTGATATCACAAATGATATCAACTCTACCACACAGGTGGGTTATTCTCAACAATACGAAAAAAGCAATTATGCTTTATTACAAGGAAAAGGCTTTGCGCCATTTATTGAAACTGTGAATGGTGCCTCTACACCAATTCCGGGTATTGATGATCGTAGTGAAATTTCTTTATCTGGTTTATTTGTACAACAGAATTTTAAATTTAAAAATCAGTTATTCTTAACTGGTGCTATACGTCGTGATGCATCTAGTGTATTTGGTGAAAAACAACGCAATCAAACTTATGCAAAAGCGAGTGCTAGTTATATTATCTCAAGTACAGAGTTCTGGAATTCACTTGGACTAGCTAAGACATTCGACTTATTTAAAGTTCGTGTTGCTTATGGTGAAAGTGGAAACCTAACTGGTATTGGTGCCTATTCAAGATTTAATACCTATGGTGTAAATACTTTCTTAGGAAGAAGTGCGCTAAATTCAAGTAGTACTTTAGCAAATGAAAATGTGAAGCCTGAGCGTCAAGCGGAAATTGAATTTGGTACAGATTTAGCTATGTTTAATAACCGTGTTGGTTTAACATTAAACGTGTACAATAAAAAAGTAACTGATTTATTGATCAACAGACAATTATCTCCAACAAATGGTTTCGCTAGCTTATTAGATAATTTCGGTTCTTTAGAGAATAAAGGATATGAAATCATGTTAACACTTGTTCCAGTTCAAACAAAAGATTTGAAATGGGAAGTGACAACCATCTATAACCATAACGAAAATAAGGCCACAAAAATTGGTCAAGCGTTGACTTTATTTAGTACCAATGCTGGTGCACCTGTTGCAATTGTAGAAGGTCAACCTATCGGTATTTTCTATGGTACCTATTTTGCTAGAAAAGCTGATGGTAGCTTTATCACAAATGCAGGAGCTATTCCACAAACTGCAAAAGGAACACAACCATCCCCACTAACTCCTAAAGAAACATTGGATGCAAATGGTTTACCAACAGGTTCAGTTTTGAGAAAAGTAATTGGTGATCCTAACCCAGATTATACTGCAAGCTTAGTGAATGAAATTACTTTCAAAAAGTGGAATTTCAGAGCTCAATTAGATGCGGTTCAGGGAGTTGATGTATTCAATGCTGACTTTAGAACAAGACAAGGTGTTGGAAACGGTAAAATTGCAGAACTAGAACAAAGAGGTTTATTAGCTAGAGGTTATATTAGTGGTGTTTATGGAATTGAAGAATGGAGAGTAGACGATGGTTCATTTATTAAATTACGTGAATTATCAGTTAGCTACAATATTGGGAAAGTAAAATTCATCAATAACCTAAGCTTAAACTTTAGTGGTAGAAATCTTATTTCATGGGATAACTACAAGGGATATGATCCAGAAGTAAACTCAGCTGGTCAGAGTACTTTATTAAGAGGTATTGACTTCGGAGCGACTCCAATCCCACGTACATTCAGTTTTGGCATCAAAGCTGACTTTTAATTCTTAATTAAATAAATAGAGAAAAAATGAAAAAGATACTTTATAAATATCAAATCGCTTTCTTGCTCGGGATTGTATCCTTAACGAGCTGTAAGAAAGACTTTGTGAATCCAAATGCACCTTCAACAGATCAAGTTTTTAGCTCGGCTAGAGGCCTTGTTGGTGTGAATATAGGAGCACAAAGAACCTTCTCCTTAGGTGGAGCTAGTGTAGTGTATGGTTTAGTTAACGCTAATGCCTTTACAACCAATGAAGTCATTTTAATGAATGCAGGAAACCTACCTGAGTTTCAATTTAGTCGTGGTGGTTCATCAGTTGATGCAACCAATACGATATTAGCAAATATCTGGACCAATGCAAACAAAGTGATCTATGATGCAAACACGGTAATTGCTGCTGCTGAAAGTATCAATGACAAAGGATATGCCGCTGGTTTAATTGCACATGCATCTATCTTAAAAGCATTGTCTATTGGAAGCATGTCTATGTTATGGGAAAAAGTGCCAGCTGGTATCGGATCAAATGTTCAATTTATTGATCGCACTGCTGGTTTTGCAGCTGCAATAAGTACCATTGACAATGCATTGAGTAAAATTACAGGTACATCAATTAGTGCAGGCTATACTGCTGACGCAGTAGCTGGCATTGACTACATTAACACATTAAATGCGTTAAAAGCTAGATACTTGTTATTTACAGGTAAGAATACAGAAGCAATCGCAGCAGCTAATTTAGTAGACTTAACAAAAAAATCTACTTTCAATTATGATGCTGTTAATAGCAACCCTATTTTCACGAATGCTACAGCGACCAATAACGTATTTCAAGTCATTGATTCTACTTTAGGTCTTCCTGCTGCTTTAGCCCCGACTGCGGGTGATGGACGTATTGGATTTTACACTGCAATCAATGCTACAGTCGCGCCTAGATTTAGAATCAATGGATTCCACAATGCAGCCAATGCTGGTATTCCTATTTACCTACCAGGTGAGATGACTTTAATAAAAGCAGAAGCATATGCAAGAACAAGTAATTTAACCGCTGCATTGACTGAATTAAATAAAGTCATCACAAAAACAGCTGCATCAGATCCATTTAAAGTAGGAGCTGGTTTAACTGCTTCGACAGCAAGTACCTCTACTGAAATTTTAGATGAGATCTATAAAAATAGATGTATTGAATTGTATATGTCTGGATTAAAACTAGAAGATATGCGTCGTTTTGGAAGAGCTACAACAGAGCGTAAAAGAAATTTCTTCCCTTATCCATTTAAGGAAAGAGATGGCAATCCAAATACACCAGCAGACCCTAGTTTTTAATTAAAAAAAGAATTGAATGGATAAGTCATTTATACGCATTACAGAATCGGATTCTAACTATGATCATATTGAAAATTTCAGTACCACTGAGATTATGCAACATATCAATGCAGAAGACAAAAAAGTGGCTTATGCGGTAGAACAAGTGATTCCAACAATTCAAACTTTGGTAGACTCAATAGTGGGAAAGTTATCGAATGGGGGACGCCTATTCTATATCGGGGCAGGAACGAGTGGCAGACTAGGTTTAGTAGATGCAAGTGAATGCCCTCCCACTTTTGGAGTACCCAATGATTTAGTAATTGGGATTATAGCAGGAGGACACCAAGCCATGTTTCAGGCTGTTGAAAATGCCGAAGACAATTTGGATCAAGCCTGGAAAGATTTATTGGATTTTAATATTAGCAATCAAGATGTGGTAATAGGTATTGCTGCAAGTGGAACCACCCCTTACGTGATAGGTGGACTTCAAACTTGTAGGCAACATCAAATTACAACAGGTAGTATTAGCTGTAATTTAAATAGTCCAGTATCCGCTCATGCCGACTTTCCTATCGAAGTAGTGGTGGGTCCTGAGTTTATTACTGGTAGTACAAGAATGAAAAGTGGTACCGCACAAAAGATGGTACTCAATATGATTTCAACTGCTATCATGGTAAAATTGGGTCGCATCAAAGGAAATAAAATGGTCAATATGCAATTAACGAATCAAAAATTATTTGATCGTGGTATAAAAATGATCGTAGACGAATTACATTCAATTGATGCAACAAAAGCAGCTGAACTTTTAAACACACATGGATCTGTTAAAAAATCCATTGAAGCATTTCAGTTAAAATAAGTAACCCCCGTTACTAAAAAGCCTTCCCAATTTGGGAAGGCTTTTTTATTTTAGGATGTGTATTTTGTTTAAATAAACCTATAAAGGAAAACTTATCTTACCCATCGTAATTGGAATTTTTGTCGCATGACCGCCAGCAAATAAAGGGGTCCCAGCAACTGCTTCATTGGCTAACAAAGCAAATAAGATAGCTTCCTTTGCATCTGGGTTGATTCCAATCTCTTGGGAGGAATACAATGTGGCATTAGGCATTAAATTGGTTAAATGTTCCATCAGCACAGGATTGTGCATCCCTCCTCCACTACTGTACATATTAAATTTAGTTCCAGATGGAATACTCGAATTGATGCAATCTGCAATAGTCTCTGCAGAAAAACGATTCAAGGTGGCCATCACATCTTGTGGTGACAAGTTTAATGTATTACTGGCTATTTGAGCTTTGGATAAAAAATCCAAATTGAATAATTCTGGCCCAATGGTTTTTGGTAATTCTAATGAAAAAAACGAATGTGCTTTTAATTCAGCTAATAAAGCTGTATTGATTTTTCCAGTACCAGCAATTGCACCATCTTTATCATATGCTAATGGTGCAAAATACTTTCTTGTATAGGCATCCATTAAAGTATTCCCTGTTCCAGTATCGGTTGAAAAAACTTGATCTAAACTACATCCTGCTGCTAAATAAGTAAAATTAGCTATCCCACCCATATTTAACAACAATCTATTTTCGGAAGGATGACTACACAACAGATAATCCCCATAAACCGCTAATGGCGCTCCCTCTCCTCCTGCAGCAACATGTTTTTGTCTAAAATCACTCAAAGTTAAAATACCTGTAGTTACTGCTATATGATCCCCATCTCCAATTTGTAAAGTAGCAGGATCGTATTCTGAATTCGGATGTAAAGATTTAGGTGCGTGGTAGATGGTTTGTCCATGACTTGCAATCATATCTACCCTTTCAGGAGCAATATTCCATAACGCCAATGCATCCAATACCATTTTGCCATGTTGTTTTCCAACCCATGCATTGAGTAGACAAAGCGTTTCCAAGGAAACCATTTCTTTCGAAAAGATGCTTAAAATCTTTTCTTTAAACTCATTGGTATAATCGATTGTTGTGAATGCTTTTAATTCAAATTTAGTATCCCTTCCTGCCCCTTTAATCAAACACAAAGCAATATCTAGTCCATCCATAGACGTGCCACTCATTAAGCCAATGATCATGCGTTCTGGCTTTGCTGCTACCTTCACTAAATTTTCTATATTCTGATGCATTTGATAGATCGTTTATCCTCCTAAAGATACTAAAGACCGGGCTTAAATCAAACTAGTTAAAAGTTTTTCACACTCTTGTGAGTCAATCATTTATACCCCCTAATCCACTTAACTTTGTACTATAAATATTTTGTATGCTTAAAGTAGGTGTGTTTGGTGTGGGACATTTAGGGAAATTTCACTTGAATAACTGGAAACAGATTCCATCGGTGGAATTGATTGGTTTTTTTGACCCCAACAACGAAGCCGCTGCTGAAGTAGAAAAAACCTATGGTATCAAAAGATTTATGGACGAGGCCGAACTGATTGCTGCTGTGGATGCCATTGATGTAGTTACACCAACCCATTTACATTTTCCTGTTTGTGAAATGGCCATTAAAATGGGCAAGCATGTATTTGTAGAAAAACCCATGGCCAACACCATCGAAGAAGGAAAAAAAATCATGCAAATGGTCAAAGAGGCCAACGTGAAATTACAAGTGGGGCATGTGGAAAGATTCAACCCTGCATTTACGGCATTGAAAAATGAAACATTGAACCCTTTATTTATCGAAGTGCATCGCTTAGCTCAATTTAATCCTAGAGGAACAGAAGTGAGTGTAATCTTAGACTTAATGATCCATGATATTGATATTATTTTAAGTATTGTAAAGAGTGATGTTAAAAATATTTCTGCAAGTGGTGTGGCCGTTTTAACTGATACACCTGATATAGCAAACGTGCGTATTGAATTCAATAATGGCTGTGTGGCGAATCTAACCAGCAGTAGGATCAGTATGAAAAAAATGCGTAAAATTAGACTCTTCCAAAAGGATGCTTATATTGGTATTGACTTTCTAGAGAAAAATACAGAGATTATCAGGTTAAAATTACCTGAGGAAGCAGACGCGTTTTCATTTGATATCGAAACACACCAAGGGACTAAGACCATCACGATATCTAACCCTGTGGTAGAGGAAGGCAATGCCATTTTAAGTGAGCTAAGTAGTTTTGTAGAAGCCATTGAAAATGATGGACCTACTGTGGTCAGTGAAATTGATGGTTATTTAGCGATGGAAGTCGCACATCAAATTTTAGATAAAATTAGCAAGTCTGCTTCGGTAGTGAATCAGTCAGGAGCGTAATTTAAAGTAAGTACCCATCCTATTTATTTGATGCTACTTCCTTACATTGTGTGTGCTTCTTAATTATATTATAATTGAGAAAAGTATTATCCTAATCTTTCGATGCTCTTTTGGCTAAAATATATTCAGCAATCGCTAAGTCCAAAGGCCTTGTGATTTTAATATTTTCATATTCTCCATCTATCAAAAAAACCTCCTTGCCACTGGCTTCTAGCACATTGGCTTCGTCTGTAAAAGAAGGTTGATAGGGTTGTTCAAAAGCTTTCATTAACAAAGCCGCATTGAAAGTTTGTGGCGTCTGTATCATCATTACATTGGCTCTGTCTACCACATGATGTTTCGTTTCTTCTATGATTCTAATGGTATCTGTTGAGGCAACTGCAGGTATCGCTGAT
>CAMBDE010000026.1 GCA_945865295.1 Chitinophaga pinensis
ACCTCCGCAACGTCAATACCACGGGCCATTACATCCGTTGCAATAATATATTTAAAGACACCTGCTTTAAATTGATTGACTGTATTGAAACGATAATTTTGTTCTTTATTGGAGTGAATTACACCAACGATATCTGGAAATTTTTCAATCAATTGGTCGTATAATTGATCTGCTAAACTTTTTGTTGCCGCAAAAATCAACACCTTAGTCATGCTTTGATCAGCACTTAATAACTGTTCTAATAAATTAACTTTTGTATTAAAATTTGGAAGGTTATATCCAATTTGAATGATGTTCTCGAGTGGTGTACCTGTTGGAGCCGCTTCTACCCTAACTGGTTCGTTAAAATAATCATTCATTAATTTTTCTACATCATCAGTGATGGTAGCAGAAAATAATAAATTTTGTCTTTTTGCAGGGACAAGTTCTAAAATATTAGTGATCTGTTTTCTAAATCCTAAATTCAACATCTCATCCATTTCATCTATCACCACCTTTTTAATGTACTTTGTTTTAAGTGCCCCATTCATAATTAAGTCAAACAATCTTCCAGGGGTTGCCACCAAAACATCTACCCCTTTTTCTACTTCTATTTGTTGTGTATTGATATTCACGCCCCCAAATACACCTACCGTAATGACGCTCATATAAGGCGTTAATTTCTTCACTGCTTCAACCACCTGCACCACTAATTCTCTTGTAGGCACAATGATTAAAATTTGTGGATCTTTATTTTTGTCAAATTTCCATTGTCTAAGACAGGGTAACAAATAGGCAAAAGTTTTACCCGTGCCTGTTTGGGCGATACCACAAACATCCCTTCCAGACATCACTACAGGATAGACACGGTGTTGTATGGTGGTGGGATGGGTATATCCTAAATCTTCTAAGGCCCTCGCTAAGGGGGAATTGATATTCAATTGGTCAAAAGTCATAACTGCGAAGTTAACTCAATAAACCCATACATAAGATGGACGAACATCTATCCAATACGAATCTATTAGATACAGGAATTCACCTAAAATCATGCTAATTGAGGCCTAAATATCCCCTCAATTAGCAAAAACGAAGTATATTGCATCAAATTCATTGACTCGATGACAATTCTTCTCAGGCAAGTCAAAATTGCTGATCAGCATTCGCCACTTAACGGCCAAGTAAAAGATATCCTTCTTCAAGACGCAGTATTAGTTTCAATTCAAGATCATTACGACGGGAAAGCAGATCAAATTGTTGATATCCCCGGCACAATTGTAAGCACTGGATGGGTAGATCCGTTTGTAAATTTCTGTGATCCAGGCTATGAACACAAAGAAACTTTGCAGACAGGTGCCGCTGCTGCTCAAGCTGGTGGATTTACCACTGTTTTTGTAGTACCGAATACCCAACCTGTCATTGATAATAAAACACAGGTGAATTATATTGTTCAACAGCAACAATATTTACCGATTCAAATACTACCCATTGGAGCATTGTCCAAGAAAATAGAAGGAAAAGATTTAGCGGAGATGATTGATATGCAGCAAGCTGGAGCGGTTGCTTTAAGTGATGGTCTTTATCCTGTTCAATCCAGTTTACTTTTCTTAAAAGCACTTCAATATGTCAAAACATTCGATGGCGTAGTCATTCAAATGCCCATTGACAAAAGCATGGGAAGTATTGGCTTAATGAATGAAGGCATTACCTCTACTCAAATTGGACTTCCAGGTATTCCAGCGATTGCCGAAGAATTAATGATTGCAAGAGACATTGAGTTATTAAAATATACCAATTCAAAACTACATATCACAGGGGTTAGCACTGCAAAAGGGATCGCATTAATTGAAGCTGGTAAAAAAGCAGGACTCGCATTAACATGCAGTGTCACTCCCTACCATTTATATTTTAACGAAACCGATCTTACTACCTATGATACCTTGTTGAAAGTGTATCCACCATTAAGAACCAAAGCAGACCAAGCAGCTTTACAAGATGCAGTTCAAAGAGGTGTGGTCGATTGTATTAGTGCACACCATCAACCGCAGGATTGGGATGGAAAAACTATTGAATTTGAATATGCGCATGCAGGTATCGCTTGTATTGAAACAACTTATTCAACCATCAATCATTTATTTCCTAAACTAAAAGACGAAGCGATCGCTAATCTGTTATCCAATCATGCAAGACAGATTTTCAACTTAGGTAAAACTGTTATTCAAGAAGGTCAACAAATAGACCTTACACTTTTTAATCGTGAAACAGCTAATACACCATTAAAAGCAATATCCAAAAGCAAATCCACCAACAATCCTTTCTGGGATAAGGCATTAAAAGGTAAAGTAGTTGGAACTTATGCAAAAGGAAAATTGCATTTAAATAATAAATAAGCAGATCGAAATTTATCAATAAGGACATCAATACTTTCTAAAACAAAAAAACACATGGAAAAGCAAATCACATCTCATATTGTTAAAGGCGCCATTTTAGGTGGGATCTCTATTTTATTTAGTGTTATTATTTATGTGTTTAACTTATATACGACTCAATGGTTAAGCTGGATAAGTTACGCCATTTTAATTGGTGGTATCATTTATGGTAATATTTTATTTGCGAATCAAAATGACAACAACGTCAGTTTCGGTAATATTTTTGCACATGGTTTTAAAACAACAGCAGTAACAATTGTTATTACAGTTGTATACACTGTACTAGCATTATATGTTTTATTCCCTGATATGGTAGATAAAATCATTGATCTTTCTAGAATCGAAATGGCGAAAAATCCAAAGATGACGGACGAGATGATTGATCAAGCAATTACAATGACTAAGAAATTATTCCTTCCATTTGCGATTGCCGGTGCTATTTTTGGTACTGGATTTTTAGGCGCAATTGGTTCTTTAATTGGTGCTGCTGTTGCAAAGAAAAACCCAGTAGACCCATTTAAACAAGATACAGCACAATAAATTCATCATGCAGATATCTGTCGTTATACCTTTATTCAATGAAGCTGAATCTTTGCCAGAATTAATGGCCTGGATCCATCGTGTCATGGAAAATAATGCATATACCTATGAAGTGATCATGATTGATGACGGAAGTGATGACGGAAGCTGGGAGGTAATTTCTATTTTACGCAATCAATATCCTCAATTAAAAGGCATCAAGTTTCAACATAATTATGGTAAATCTGCTGCATTGAATGAGGGTTTTAAAGCAGCTCAAGGCGATATGGTCATGACCATGGATGCAGACCTGCAAGATAGCCCAGATGAAATTCCAGAATTTTATACCATGATCATGGATCAAGGATATCATTTAGTAAGTGGATGGAAAAAGAAACGTTTTGACAATACTTTCACAAAGAATATTCCTTCTAAATTATTCAATGCAGTTGCTAGTAAAAGTTCTGGTATTCATTTGCATGATTTTAATTGCGGGATTAAAGCCTATCAATTAAAAGTGGTAAAGAGCATCGAAGTATTTGGAGAGATGCACCGTTACATTCCAATCCTTGCAAAATGGGCTGGATTTAAAAGAATCGGCGAAAAAGTGGTGCAACATCAAGCCAGAAAATATGGGCATACTAAATTTGGATGGGAAAGATTTGTCAATGGATTTTTAGATTTATTGACCATCCAGTTTTTATCCAAATTTGGTAAAAAACCTATGCAATTTTTTGGCTTACTTGGAACCCTCTTCTTTATGGTAGGATTTGTATCTGTTTTATATATCATTGTTAGCAAGTTCATAGATCCTATTACAAGCATCACCAACAAGCCTGCATTTTTTATTGCACTGACTTCCATGATCATTGGTACGCAATTATTTTTAGCAGGTTTTATTGCAGAGTTAGTGAATCGAAGTGCTGTAGATAGAAACAACTATTTAATTGAGGAGACACAAGGATGGTAGATCAATTGATCATTATGGGGCCAGCATGGCCATTAAGAGGCAACCTTGCTGCTTTTGATGAAAAACTAGCACAAAGTTTCATGCAAGCTTCCATCAAAACCAAGCTGTGTACATTTTCCTTACAATATCCAGATTTTTTATTTCCAGGAACTACACAATATTCCACTGATCCAGCACCTAAAGGACTTACTATTGAAGTAGCAATGAATTCAATCAATCCATTTAATTGGATTAAGGTAGGTTTAAAAATCAAAAAAGAACGACCCGATTTAATTATCGTACGTTATTGGATACCTTTTTTAGCACCTTGTTTAGGTACTATTTTAAGTATTGTAAAATGGAATAAACATACTAAAGTAATTGCTATTGTGGACAATATGATTCCACATGAGAAAAGAATTGGGGATACCTTATTGACAAAATATTTTGTGCGTGCTGTGGATGGTTTTTTAACCATGAGCAAAAAAGTGCAAGAAGATGTAAAATTGTTTACCAATAAACCATCCTGTATTGCGCCCCATCCTATTTATGATCATTTTGGAGAAGCGATGCCCACAGCTGATGCAAGGAAATTATTGCATCTTCAAGACGCTGATAAAGTAATTTTATTTTTTGGTTTTGTGAGGGCCTATAAAGGTTTAGATTTATTGATTGAAGCCATGGCGCATCCTGCAATTAAAGCCGCAGGCATTAAGTTAGTGATTGCGGGTGAATTTTATGAATCCCCCACTCCATATTTAGAACAAATTAAGGCACTAGGTCTGTCTGATACGATCTCCGTGTACAATGAATATATAGGTGAAAGAGATGTGAAATTATATGTATCAGCAGCAGACTTTATCATTCAGCCTTATCGGAATGCGACACAAAGTGGAGTGACCCCAATGGCCTATCATTTCTTAAAACCAATGTTAGTAACCAATGTAGGTGGTTTGGCAGATACAGTGCCTCATGATCAAGTTGGCTTGGTCGTTGAGCCTAATCCAATAGCCATAGCAGAAGGCATTCTTCAATTATACGAAAGAGGCACAGCGCACTTTATGCCGCATTTAATCACCGAAAAGAAAAAATATAGTTGGGAGCAAATGAGACAATCTTTTTTAACTTTGTACCAACAAGTGTAATCTCTAAAATAATTTCGCTATGTCAAGACCACAAATACAATCCATCATAGAAGGTTCTATTCAAGTAAAGCAAGCTTTATTGAAAGATGAGCAATTGATGCTAGAAATTGAGAAGACTGTACATGCTATTACCCATGCTTTTAAAAATGGAAACGCTGTTTATTTTGCAGGCAATGGTGGAAGTGCAGCAGATGCACAACATTTAGCTGCAGAATTTTCTGGTCGTTTTTATAAAGACAGAAAAGCACTTCCATCGGACGCTTTACATTGTAATAGTTCCTATTTGACAGCTGTGGCCAATGATTATAGTTTTGATGTGATTTATGCAAGATTATTAGAAGGACTTGCTAAACCAGGTGATGTTTTAGTAGGCATTAGTACTTCTGGTAATTCTGGAAACATTGTTAAAGCATTTGAAATGGCAAAATCAATTGGTGTTGTCACTGTTGGCTTCACTGGCGCTTCAGGAGGAAAGATGAAACCATTAAGCGATTTCTTAATCAATATACCATCTACAACTACCCCAAGAATACAGGAGTCCCATATTTTAGTAGGACATATTATTTGCGAATTGGTTGAAGAAAATATTTTTGGCAAATAGATGTTGGGCGATTTACATATCACAGAGGATTGGACTTTATTTTTAGACCGTGATGGCGTGATCAATTATGAAAAAAAAGGAGACTATATTCGGAATTGGTCTGAATTTAAATTTTATCCAGAAAGCTTAGCAGCACTACCCCTACTTGCTCAAAAATTTTCTAAAATTATTATCACAACCAATCAAAAAGGCATTGGTAAAGGATGGATGACCGATGCAGATATAACCTTGATACATGATAATATGACACAGTATATTATTGAATTGGGTGGAAGAATAGACGCTATATTCTATTGTTCGGACTTAGATAATGCATCTTATAACAGGAAACCTCAACCTGGTATGGCTTTTCAAGCCAAGGAAAAATTTCCTTCGATTGATTTTACAAAGTCAATCATGGTGGGTAATCGAATGTCAGATATGGAATTCGGACGTAATGCAGGTATGCATACGGTCTATTTAGCTACCACACATCCCGAAGCGCCTTTCCCAGATACTAAAATAGATGACCGTTATGATCATCTATTCCAGTTTGCACAAGCAATATAAAGTTTAATTTAACTCTATTTCCTTTTAGTCTAATTACTCTAATTGTTCTGATAAATTTGTTAATCTAATTTCAAAACTGCTAAGAAAGCTTCCTGTGGAATTTCTACATTACCTATTTGACGCATTCTCTTTTTACCTTCTTTTTGTTTCTCTAATAGTTTACGTTTACGGCTGATATCTCCACCATAACATTTAGCAGTAACATCCTTTCGCATAGCAGAGATATTCTCTCTTGCAACTACTTTGGCTCCAATAGCAGCTTGTATAGCAATTTGGAATTGTTGCTTTGTTAACAACTCTTTTAATTTTTCACAAAGCTTACGACCAAACTCAGCAGATTTACCTCGGTGAATTAACGCACTCAAGGCATCTACTTTTTCATTGTTCAATAAGATATCCATCTTCACAATATCAGCGTCTCTAAATCCAATTTGGGTATAATCAAAAGAAGCATAACCTCTTGTTTGACTCTTTAATTTATCATAGAAATCAAATACAATTTCTGTCAATGGCATTTCAAAAATCAATTCTACCCTTGTTGGAGTTAAATAACTTTGATTAATCAACATACCTCTTTTGCCTAAACACAAAGTAATGATATTGCCAATATAGTCTGGGGTAGTAATAATTTGTGCTCTAATAAATGGTTCTTCAATGCGCTTGATCTTAACTGGATCTGGCATTTCTGAAGGATTATTTATAATGATTTTTTCGTCTCTTGTAGTGTAGGCAATAAAACTTACGTTAGGCACAGTCGTGATCACCGTTTGATTGAACTCACGTTCTAAACGTTCTTGTACAATCTCCATATGCAATAGTCCAAGGAATCCGCAACGGAATCCAAAACCTAATGCCTGTGAAGTTTCTAATTCAAAAGTTAAAGAAGCGTCATTCAATTGTAATTTATCCATGCATTCTCTTAACTCCTCAAATTCATCTGTGTTCACTGGATAAATGCCAGAGAAAACCATTGGTTTTACTTCTTCAAAACCATGAATCATTGGGCCAGGATTATTTGCCAAAGTGATGGTATCTCCAACTTTAACTTCCTTAGCCACTTTAATACCAGTAATAATGTATCCTACATCTCCTGCCCTTACTTCGGCCTTTGGTGTCATGGCTAATTTCAACACACCTACTTCATCGGCAATATATTCTCTACCTGATGCAACGAATTGAATTCTATCATTCTTTTTCAAGACACCATTCATAATTCTATAGTAAACGATGATCCCTCTAAAATTATTGAATACGCTATCAAAAATCAATGCTTGTAACGGGGCTTCTGTGTCTCCTTTTGGTGCAGGAATTCTTTCCACAATGGCTTGTAAAATTTCTTCGATACCAATACCTGATCGGCCACTTGCCAACAAAATATCTTCTTGTTTACATCCAATCAAATCAATAATTTGATCTGTCACTTCTGGGATCTTAGCACCATCCATATCAATTTTATTGATCACCGGGATAATTTCTAAATTATTGTCTAAAGCTAAATACAAATTACTAATGGTTTGTGCTTGTATCCCTTGAGAAGCGTCTACTAACAACAAAGCACCTTCACAAGCAGCCAATGCACGACTTACTTCATAGCTAAAGTCAACGTGTCCTGGTGTATCAATTAAATTTAAAGTATAGGTCTCGTCTTTGTAGACATAATTGATTTGAATTGCGTGACTCTTAATGGTAATACCTTTCTCTCGCTCTAAATCCATATCATCCAACACCTGGTTCATCATTTCACGTTCTGTAATGGTCTTGGTATGTTCTAATAAGCGATCTGCCAAGGTACTTTTACCGTGGTCAATATGGGCGATGATACAAAAGTTTCTTATATACTTCATGTAATAATTAGGGTTCTATTTTTACGGTTTAAGTGCGTTGATGATGGCTGCAAATTCAGTTGCAATTAATGAAGCTCCACCAACCAATCCGCCATCCACATCTGGTTGAGAAAAAATTTCTTTTGCATTGGCAGCTTTTACACTACCTCCATATAATATTGAAATCTGATCCGCAATGTTTTGACCATACTTTGCAGCAAATACAGACCTGATATAGGCATGAATTTCTTGTGCCTGCTCACTTGTTGCAGTTTTTCCTGAACCGATAGCCCAAATTGGTTCGTACGCAATCACCACTTTTACAATTTGATCTGCTGATAATTGAAACAAAGCATTTTTTAATTGTGCTTCCACAAAACTATTTTGAGTTTCCGCTTCTCTAATTGATAATGGTTCTCCACAACAAAAAATTGGGGTACTTCCAATGGCTAAAACGGCTTCCGTTTTCTCTGCTAATAAACTATCTGATTCAGCAAAAAATTCACGTCTTTCGGAATGTCCAAGAATGATATGATGCACACCAACAGAAGCATACATCGATGCTGCAATTTCTCCTGTATAAGCACCATTTGATTTTTGATGACAATTTTGAGCTGCTACAAAAATATTTGATTTGCCATTTAATTTCTGAACTGCTAAAGGAATATAAATAGCTGGTACAGCTAAAATGACTGCTTGATTTGAGGATAAATGATGTTGAGATGCTAATAATTGATCTAATAAACTGTCAGCTTCTTGATGGCTTAAATTCATCTTCCAGTTTGCTGCAGCTATTTGTTTTCTCATATATATCAATTTGAAGGCTCAAAGGTAACAAAAAATTAGCGCTATTCCATATGAAACAAGGCCGATAAGACCTCCTTTTCGGCAGCGGTGATTTGAAATCCTTTCATTTTTTTCCAATTTTGGATGTCTTCAATTGCTTTCTCCAATACATATCCTTTTACAACACCCCAACTAAAATCTGGGATCATTTTTGGCAGCAGTCCATTTCCATAAATATTGGAGGATACCCCAATATAAGACCCAGTGTTAATGCTAGATTGAATTGCAAATCTGGCATAATCTCCCACCAACATACCCATTTTATTTCCTATCGTATCCCATGATTTTAGATGTTGATTCCAAATTTGTATTGGGCCTGCTGTATTTTTTACATTACTATTACTGGTACCTGCGCCAACATTACACCATTGTCCAATAATACTATCCCCAAGATAGCCTTCGTGTGCCTTATTGGAATAACCAAAAAGAATACTATTTTTTATTTCACCTCCAATGGTACAATATGGCCCAACTGAAGTTGCCCCATAAATACTTGCATTCATTTTAACCACCGATTTTTCTCCTAATACAAAGGGGCCTCTGATGGCTGCACCTTCCATTAACAATGCGTTTTTACCAATATAAATTGGGCCTTCCGTTGCATTTAAACTCACTCCTGATAAAACCGCTCCTTCTTCAATAAAAATATTTTCTGGACAAATTAAACGATTGGATTGATCTACAATGATTGAAGTATGATGCGCTTTAACTTGATTAAAATCGGATTGAATCATTGAAGCATTTAATTGTAATAAATGCATTGCGTTTTTTATGAAATTGGCAGGTATGGTCTTCTTTGAGTTCGGGTCTCCTAATAAGATATTGCCAATCGCCCTTTCTTTTGTATGTGAAGCAATCCATTTACCATCTTCATCTAATAAACTTTCTCCTTCTTTCAAATTCAAGATCGCCTTTTTAATTGCTTCCTTAGGTATGCAAGTGGCATTGATATATAAAACTGCATCCGTATTGTCCAAAAAGGGTGCTTCGTACAAACCTTGTAAATAGGGACTTGTAAACACTTGAGATGCGCTAGACAATAAGGCATCCCATCGTTCTTTTATGCTGTATATCCCCACCCTAATTTCAGTCAAACTTCTAGTTAAGCTAAAAGGGTAAAAATGGACACGATCAGGCAGGTCAACTAAGACAAATTGCATAAAGGAGGTTTTAGGAACAAAAATACGTTAAAGTCAAAATCAAAATAGATAAGTTCCTAAGGCATGTTAATTTAATGCTTATTTTTGTGTTCTAATCATTACACTATGCAACTAGGTTATTTTAATTATCCCTTACCAGTCAACGAGCCTGTTTTAAATTATGCACAAGGTTCTCCAGAAAGAAAAGCTTTAAAAGCAGCATTGGCTTCCCTAAAGAAAAAGACATTGGACATACCGATGTACATCAATGGAAAAGCAGTGAGAACAGGTAAAACAATGTCGATTAATCCACCCCACGAAACCAAGCATGTACTTGGACATTTTCATATTGGAACTAAAGTGCATGTAGAAAAAGCCATTGAATCTGCTTTAAAAGTGCGTGAAAATTGGTCGAATATGACCTGGGAATCTAGAGCACATATCTTTTTAAAAGCGGCAGAATTATTGGCTACAAAATATAGGTTCGAGATGAATGCATCAACGATGTTAGGACAAAGTAAAAATGCCTATCAAGCTGAAATTGATGCTGCATGTGAATTAATTGATTTCTTAAGATTCAATGTGCATTTTTTAAGTCAAATCTATCAACAACAACCTATCTCTTCTCCTGGAATACACAATAGAATGGAATGGAGAGGTCTAGAAGGATTTGTATTGGCTATCACACCCTTTAATTTTACAGCGATTGGCGGCAATTTGCCAGCTTCTGCAGCCCTGTGTGGAAATGTAGTGGTATGGAAACCTGCTAATACACAGATCTATTCTGCACAATTGTTCATGCGTATTTTAAAGGAAGCAGGATTACCAGATGGGGTGATCAATATTGTTTACACAAGTGGCCCTACCGTGGGTGAGGTTTGTTTTAAGCATCCAGACTTTGCGGGCGTGCACTTTACAGGATCAACTGGGGTATTTAACCATATGTGGAAGCAGATTGGAGAGAACATTCCAAACTATAAATCTTATCCAAGAATTGTAGGTGAAACAGGTGGTAAGGATTTTGTCATGGTACATCCAAGTGCTGATGTAGATACTGTGGTGACAGCACTTGCAAGAGGTGCATTTGAATATCAAGGTCAAAAATGTTCTGCTGCATCAAGAGCTTATTTACCTAGTAATATAGCAGCTGCAGTAAAAGCGAAATTGGTTAAAACAGTTCAGACCATGAAAATGGGTTCTGTTGAAGATTTTAGCAATTTTATAAACGCTGTCATTGATGAAAAGTCATTTAATAATATCTCAAAATACATTGCAGCAGTCAAGAAAGACAAACAAGCTAAAATCTTGGTTGGAGGTAATTTAAATAAATCGAATGGTTGGTTTGTGGAGCCTACTGTCATTGATACTAAGAACGCAAAATCACTCACGATGTGTGAAGAGATATTTGGGCCAGTTTTAACGATTTACACTTATCCAGCTGCTCAGTTTGAGAAAACCCTAAAAGTATTGGATAGCACTTCTAAGTATGCATTAACAGGTTCAATTATTTCTCAAGATAGAGCTTCTATTGAATTGGCAACCAATGTATTACGTCATGCTGCAGGTAATTTTTATATCAATGATAAGCCAACAGGTGCAGTGGTTGGTCAACAACCATTTGGTGGAGCTAGAGGTTCTGGCACGAATGATAAAGCTGGAAGTGCGTTGAATTTATACCGCTGGTTAAGTGCAAGAACAATCAAAGAAACTTTTAACCCTCCTACCGATTACAAGTATCCATTTTTAAACGAAGCATAAGGCCAAATTATAGTCTTAAAATACTATATTTGCTACTCAAAAAACAAGGACTGTGGCGCAAAAATTTTCTAAAGAAACTTATCTATATTGGTACGAATTGATGCAATTAATACGTCAGTTTGAATCAAAATCAGAGGAAATGTATAAAATGGCGGGTAAAATTCGTGGATTTTTTCACGTTTACAATGGCCAGGAAGCAATTGCTGCAGGTTGTATGACTGCTACGAATCATGAAGATTCCTTTATCACCGGTTACCGTGACCACGGATTAGCACTTGCAAAAGGGATGAGTCCCAATGCTGCAATGGCCGAATTATATGGTAAAGCTACAGGGTGTTCAAAAGGAAAAGGCGGAAGTATGCACCTTTTTGACAAAGCAAACAACTTTTATGGTGGACATGGGATTGTAGGTGCTCAAATAGGCACAGGTGCTGGTTTAGCATTTGCAGAACAATATAGAGGGTCTAAAAATGTGGTATTGTGTTTCTTTGGAGACGGAGCCGCAAGACAAGGTATGTTGCACGAAGTATTTAATATTGCCATGTTATGGAAATTACCTGTTGTATTTATCTGTGAAAACAATAACTACGCCATGGGTACTTCAATAGAAAGAACAAGTAATGTGATTGATATTTATAAATTAGCTGATGCATACGAAATGCCTTCTGACAAATTAGATGGTATGACACCAGAAATAGTACATGAAGGTGTGGCAAGGGCTGTTAAGCGTGCAAGAGATGGCGAAGGCCCTACTTTATTAGAAATGAAAACCTATCGTTACAGAGGGCATTCTGTATCAGATCCTCAAAAATATAGATCCAAGGATGAGGTAGAAGAATACAAAGATCAAGATCCACTTATTAAAGTCAGAAAGACCATTTTAGACAATAATTTTGCATCAGAAGCAACCTTACAAGAGATTGATGAAAAAATCAATGGTATTGTAGAAGCATCTGTAAAATTTGCTGAGGAAAGTCCTTGGCCAGATGATAGCGAACTATTGAAGGATGTGTATATTGATCAGCATTATCCATTTATTGTAGACTAATTATTTTAACAAACCTATATGAGCGAAGTACAACAAGAACAAGCACCAGTTGCTTTAAAGAACAAACAACTAATCATTTATTTATTTGCTGGAGCAATGATTGCTGTTGCAGGTTTTTTTGGCTATACTGAATTATACCAAAAACCATTAGAAGCAAAAGCAGCAGACGCAATGTATGTTGCAGAGAAATATTTTGCCAATGATTCTTCTGAGTTAGTATTGAAAGGTGATGGCACAAGTAAAGGTGTTTTATATATTATCAAAGAATTTGGTGGTACTAAAGCAGCTAATCTTGCAAATTATTATGCAGGTATGAGCTACTACAGATTGAAGGATTACAATAAGGCCATTGAATACTTAAAAGATTTTTCTTCAAATGCAAAACAAGTACAAGCTGTTGCCTATGGTTCAATTGGGGATGCTTATTCTGAATTAAAGAAAAATGATGAAGCTATAGAATACTATAAAAAAGCTGGAACACATTTCCCAGAAGATGAAGCCATTTCATCTGAATATTTATTCCGTGCTGCTTCATTCTTAGAGTTAAATGGTAAAAACGATGCTGCTTTAGAAATCTATAAGCAAATCAAGCAAGATTATCCAAAGTCTGAGAAAGGATTTAGTATTGATAAATATATCTCCAGACTTCAAGTTCAACCTTAATTTAGTTGATCAAAATACTTAAAAGGCATTCTTTCTTAAAAGGATGCCTTTTTATTTTATTGGAAAGAAATCCTTAATTTAGACTATGAAAGTTCAACTCTTTATACCCTGTTTTATAGATCAATTGTACCCTCAGGTTGCATTTAATACGGTTAAAATATTAGAAAAAGCAGGATGTACAGTGGCGTATAATACACAACAAACATGTTGTGGTCAACCAGCTTTCAATGCAGGATTTTGGGGTGAATCAAAAGATGTTTGTACAAAATTTGTGCAAGATTTTGATGGCGTAGATTATATAGTAAGTCCAAGTGCAAGTTGTGCTGGATTTATTAGAAATAATTATGGTAAACTTTTTGAAAACAATGCTTTTCAAAGTCCAGCTAAAAAAGTGTCATCACAAATTTTTGAATTATCTGAATTCTTAGTCAAGATTTTAGGTGTTACAGACTTAGGTGCTAGCTTCAATGGTAAAGTTACTTTCCACGATAGTTGCGCTGGATTAAGGGAATGCAATATCAAAGCAGAACCAAGAGCATTACTACAACAAGTAGAAGGACTTGAATTGATTGAAATGAATGACACCGAAACCTGTTGTGGATTTGGAGGTAGCTTTGCTGTAAAATATGATACCATTAGTGTTGCTATGGCAGATCAAAAAATTGATCATGCAATCGCCACTGAAGCGGAATATATTATTAGCACTGATATGAGCTGCCTAATGCATATAGATGGGCGTATCAATCACAATGGACAACAAATTAAAGTCATTCATTTAGCAGATATACTTGCAAGCGGATATTAATTTTATAAGGTTTAAAATGAGTTCAATTCAACCTTTTTTATTTTCTATTGTTAAACATTCATAATATAATTTCTTATGGCTTATTGGCTAATTAAATCGGAACCATTTAAATATTCTTGGGATCAATTCAATAAAGACAAACGCACTTTTTGGGATGGCGTAAGAAATTATAGTGCAAGAAATAATTTAAGATCCATGAAAAAAGGGGATCTAGCATTTTGGTACCATAGCAACGAAGGCATGGAAATTGTGGGTATTGCAAAAGTGGTTAAGGAATCGTATCAAGATCCAACTACCGAAGAAACTGCATGGTTGGCAGTCGATTTTGCACCGCATAAAAAATTAAAACATCCAGTGAAATTAGCAGATGTTAAAGCCAATACCAATTTGAAAAATATGGCTTTAGTAAGATTAGGCAGATTATCGGTACAACCAGTTACAGATGCTGAATGGGAAGAAGTGATGAAAATGAGCTTAGGAAAATAATAGCTTTTAAAAGATTATTTACTGATCTTACTTATTAATGGAAAAAGGAATAGCCAATAAATATGGCAATCACCACCCCTATTAAATCTGCAAATAATCCTGCCCAAACTGCATACCGCACTTTCTTAATACCAACGCTTCCAAAATACAAAGCAATGATATAAAAAGTGGTATCAGCAGAGCCTTGAAAGATAGAGGCTAATTTACCTACAAATGAATCCGGCCCTTGTGTTTGAAAAATATCAAGCATCATTCCCCTAGCGCCACTCCCACTCAAAGGTTTCATAATGGCAACAGGTAATGCACCAACAAAATCTGTATTCATTCCAGTAAGCTGTATTAAAAAACTAATCCCATTTAATACATAAATCATGGCACCACTATCTCTAAATACACGAATAGCAACCAACATCGCTACTAAATAGGGAATGATCTTCACAATCACATCAAAACCGTTTTTTGCACCTTCAATAAATGCATCAAAGACGGATACTTTTTTATAAGCCCCTCCAAGTATAATAGCCACTACAATTCCAATTAAAATACTAGATCCTGCTATTTTAGAAAACAATTCTTTTTGAATAGGTGAAAGGCTATTTACAGCAAATAAGACTGTGCCCATCAGTAGTACCAATCCTGCTAACCAACTGATCAATACCCTATCCCATTTCAATTTTTGGTAAGTTCCAACCACAATGATGGATGCTAAAGTGGTCCCAATGGTTGCTAAAACACATGGGATAAAAATACTTGCTGCATCTTGTGAACCTGCTGCTAAACGATAAGAAATAATTGTTAATGGAATAATTGTGAGGCCACTTGTATGCAAGACTAAGAACATGATCTGCGCATTGGTGGCTTTTTCTTTCTCAGGATTTAAAGTTTGTAAGCTTTCCATTGCTTTTAAACCAAATGGCGTGGCAGCATTGTCTAAACCTAACATATTGGCGCTAAAATTCATCACCATTTGCCCCATGGCAGGATGGTTCTGTGGCACTTCTGGGAATAAACGACATAAGAATGGATTCATCCATTTAGCCAGTTTTTGAATTGCCCCCGCTTTTTCTGCAATATTCATCAATCCTAAAAAGAAGACCATTGTACCTGCTAATGGGAAAGCCACATCAATGACTGAAGATTTAGCGGAATCAAATAATCCATCTGCTAATAGCTTAAAAATCTCTGTATCTCCTAAAAAGATCAATTTAAAGAGCGCAACCACAAAAGCGATTACAAAAAATGCTATCCAGATGATATTCAATGCCATATCTAATTGTTTATGGTACTAATATAGCCCATTTTGCGATTAGATTTGTATTTTTGCAACCATAAAACAATCTAAAATAACATGGCTTTACAGGCAGGCATTGTAGGTTTACCAAACGTGGGCAAATCAACCTTATTTAACGCAGTGAGTAATAGTGCAAAAGCACAAGCAAGTAATTATCGTTTTTGTACCATCGAGCCAAATGTAGGCTTAGTAGATGTACCAGATATTCGTATAAGCCAACTAGCCGAATTGATTAATCCAACAAGAGTGGTCCCAACTCAATTAGAAATTGTAGACATTGCTGGTTTAGTGAAAGGCGCAAGTAAGGGCGAAGGATTGGGCAATAAATTTTTAGCTAATATTAGAGAAGTGAGTGCCATTATTCATGTGATCCGTTGTTTTGAAGATGAAAACGTATTAAGAGAAGAAGGTAAAATCAATCCAATTGCTGATAAAGATATCATTGAAACAGAATTGCAATTAAAGGACTTAGATAGTGTAGAGAAAAAAATGCAACGTTCGGAGAAAATGGCCAAAACAGATCCTAAAGCTAAAGTAGAATTAGAAGTCTTACAAAAATGTAGAACGCATTTAGAAGCCGGGAAAAGTATCCGTTCTTTAGATTTATCCAAGGAGGATCATGCCGCCATTGCAGATATCTTTTTATTGACTGCTAAGCCTGTCATGTATGTAGCCAATGTAGATGAAGCATCTATGCATACAGGCAATGCCTACTCTGATCAATTGGTGGCTATGGCTAAACAAGAAGGTGCAGAAGTGATTGTGATGTGTAATAATATTGAGGCACAAATTTCTGAAATGGAAGATCCTGATGATAAGGCTTTATTTATGGAAGAATACCAAATGAAAGAGCCTGCATTGAATAGATTGATTCAAACAGCCTATAAATTATTGAAATTAGAAACTTATTTTACAGCGGGTGTGCAAGAAGTTCGAGCTTGGACAATTGGGTCTGGTTGGAAAGCACCACAAGCAGCAAGTGTGATTCACACAGATTTTGAAAAAGGATTCATTAAAGCCGAAGTCATTGCATTTGACGATTATATTAAATTAAAAAGTGAAGCAGCTTGTCGTGACAATGGTAAATTAAGAATAGAAGGAAAAGAATACATTGTAAAAGATGGAGATGTAATGCATTTTAGATTTAATGTTTAATAAAACATGAAAAAGAACTTAATAGTATTGATTGGTTTATTTGCAATTGCTTGTAACGATACAAACAATGCTGATACTTCTAATTCTGATAGTGAAAGTGAAGGGAATAATACGATCACTGCTCCTATCGCATTGAATTATACAATACAAAAGGTTTACCCACACGATACAACTGCCTATACACAAGGTATCGAATGGCATAACGATAAATTGATAGAAGGCACTGGATTAAGAGGTAAAAGTGTTTTGTATCAAATGGACAGTCAACTTAAACCTATTGGTAAAAAAATCAAAGTAGAACAACCCTATTTTGGTGAAGGTATTACCGTCTTTGATGGTAAAATTTATCAATTAACTTGGGAAGAACATACCGTATTTGTTTACGATGCAATTACATTCAAAAAGATTCAAACACTCAACTGGCCATATGAGGGATGGGGTTTGACACATAATGATACTGCATTAATCGTCTCCACTGGCGGTAGTAATCTTTATTTTGTAAATCCAACAGATTTTTCAATCCAAAAAACACTAGGTGTTTTTAATGAATATGGTTACCAAAGTATGCTCAATGAATTGGAATATGTGGATGGGAAGATCTTTGCGAATATTTATGGTCAAAATAATATTATTGTCATAGATCCAAATTCTGGAAAAATTACCAATACGATAGATTGTAGTAATTTATTAGCACAAGCAAAAGTGAATTACAACCCTGTAACGATAGATGCTGGTTTTGTTCTGAATGGGATTGCTTATAGGAAATCAACCGATACCTATTTTTTAACAGGGAAATGTTGGCCAGTTATTGTTGAAGTTAAATTGAACTAATTAATCTAATTACTCTAATTGTTACTTGAATTGGATTGCTTTTTAAATTCGTAAATGATACTACTCCCTTTTGAAGCATCCTTCATGGCAAATAGATTAGACAGCATCCCTATCATACCTGCTACTAGCATGCCTAATTTTCCAGATTGTTTGTATTTTTCACTCAATAAGCTTACATAAAAACTATCGTACCACATTGGCCTCATAGTTACAATTTCAAATCCCATTTCATTCAATAAAGTAGTCATTGCTTTAGGTGAAAAATGGTATAAATGTCTTGGCAAATCATAAGCTGCCCAATATTTTTGATAGTATTTAGCATCAAAACTGGTATAGTTAGGTAAAGCAATAATTAATCTACCATTGTATTTTAAACTTTTAAAACATTGTTGTAGATATGGTTTTAGTGTATGCACATGCTCTAAAACATGCCACATGGTAATGACTTCATACTCATTCTCAGGTAAATCAAAGATGGCATCTGTAGATTTTAAATTCAATTTATGAATTTCTAATGCCTTCTCCCTGGTTACAGCGTCAGGTTCTAAACCTGTTACTTTCCAAGCTTTTTGCTGCATTGCATGTGCAAAAGCACCAGTTCCAGCTCCAATATCTAATAAATGACCCTTATGCCCTGTAAAGAGCGATTGAACCCATTTTGTTTTTTGTGCTAAGGTTTTAGTTCTTACAAAATGGTACATCTGATTCATCCATCCCTCTTTTACATCTGTATGTGAAATATATGCTTTGAATTTATAGTATTGTCCTATTTCATCTTGACTTGGAACAGGTGATGTAAATCGTAGACTACATTTTGGACAATGTACAATAGAAAAAGCTGCTTGGGTTAATGAAAAGTCTTGGCTTTCTAATGCGATTTGCGGATTGGAATGATTGCAAACTGGACAATTCATACTTTTATTTTAAAAAGATTGCAAGAATGGCGATGATGGCAATGATCAAAGGTAAAATCCACCATTGCTTTGACCTAGTATTAAAATTATTTTGAGATTGATCTTCTAATTGTACTTTTTCTAATTGAATAGTTTGAAAATAATGCGCACTATCAAAATTGGACTTAAAAATATAGGCTTCATTAGAAATAGTTAATTGCCCTAAATTACCTAAATCTATCTTGTTAGATACTGCTAATTGATTGGTAAAGAATGCTGTATAATCTATGATGGCTTGTTCAATGGTAAAATCTAAATGATCTGACAAATAAATATAAAATAATTTACTTGGTTTAGTAGTTGGATCTATTATAGCATCAAAAATAATTTGATTTACTGGTGGCTGGAATGCACCATTTGAATGAATAGAGTCTGTTTGGGTTAAGTTTAATTGACCAATGCCGGGTAAAACTAATTGTCCATGTGCTAAAAAATATTTTTCTAAAATTGGTAGCATCATTATTTTCTAAATTTATATTGTATTCCTGCAACAAATTGTACCCCTAGTGAAGGATAACTAGCCCAACGTTGGTATTGTTGGTCTAACAAATTCTCCCCTTTACCCCAGAAAGTCCAATGATCTGAAATAGCATATTGCATTCCTGCATTCAGGACAAAGGTATTGTTTAATTGGTATGCATTCCCTAAACCTGCACTGGTTTTAGCACCAGTCCAAAATTGTCCAGAGGCATCGAATTGCATTTTTTTATTAAACAACCAATTAAACTGTGAATTGAGTTCAAAAGGCAATACGCCCCATGCCTGTGTATTTTCACGAATTAAATTAAATTGAATGTACTTAAAATGGTTCTTCCATAATAGTTTGTCACTAAATTGATACCTGAAATCCCCATTTAATTCAATTGCAATAGCTCTTTTTTCAAATAATACATCAAATTTTAAACCTTCCTGAATTGGGGTATTTTTTAATTTAGTTTGATTGAAAAAAGGCAATTCACGGTAATCATTTAAAGCCATGTTGAATCCATAATTTAACCGCTTATTGACTGTCACATCTATATTGATGTATTTCTTTTCAATAGAACTAATTGGCAAATTAGTAGGTGCAGATATCCAATGGTTTAGTCCAATTAATTGAATCAACTGATTGTTTGTGATACTAGTTAACCATCCAGCCTGTAATACATAATTGGTATCTTTTAATTGCTTAGTCAATTCAAGCTTAGGATATAAAGCAAATTCGCCATTTGCTAATGTCGGTCTTATACCCATATTAAGTTGAAATTGAGTTTTATTTATTTCGAATGAAGGGTCTAATTGAATAATTGTATTTTGTACGGATGGTCTATTTGTAAGAAGATACTGATTGTAACTAAGATTAAAATCAGCGTGTAATTTAATATTGTTATTGAATCTATACTGTATTGGACTATTTAAATCAATAGCTATATTTTTAGCTTGTCCCAATAAATGACTATGGTTCAACTTTAAAATTGGTGAATAACCAAGCGGTTTTGTTGAAACCTGTTTATTGGCAAGTGAAAAGTTAGCGCCAATAACTGTAAATTTTTGTTCGAAATTTTTGAGTGGTAAATTAGTTGTATCTGGAACTAAGCCATAGCGGTATCTATTGGATTGATTTACGAAGAATTGTGTATGTAACTGCTTGTTTTTATTTATAGTCAAACTACCATTATATATCATACCAATAGTATTCCATTTTTGAATAGGATGCGCACCAGCAATTGATTCATTAATTAGGCGCAGATGATGTTCTTGGTCTTTTAGATCTACATAACTACCCTCTAATTGAATGACTTGATTAAAATAATTTCCCATCCCAATTTTAAAATTGGCAGATCGAGTTATCTTTGAATTTGAATCAATTTTAATTGCCCTAGGAACTAGTGCAATTGGTTGATATTGAAAACTTAAATTCTGACTTGGCACTTGATAGGATAATGCCACTGAATTGGTATCAACAATTGCTGTAGCATTTACGAAACCTATTTTTGCTGCATTTTTTAATTGAGGCTTAAATGCAGAAACTATGGTAACGACTTTTTCTGGTATACTATCTATTATATTTTTTTTGAAAAGCAAATTAGTTTTTGGAACTATTTGGTCATTTGTTTTAGCAATATTTGATTCACGAATTGCATAAGTTGTTACTAAAGGTCTTTTTTTAACCGGTTTTTTCTTTTTAGAAATCGATTTTTTACTTGACTTCTTCTTTTTCTTTGAATTTATAGTCGTTTTAGCCTTCTTATTATTCTTTTTCTGAGCAATTGCCATATTGCTAAAACAGATTAAAGCAATGGTGAATAAACCGATTCTTATTATTGATTTGATCATATTATTGAGCTTTAATTGTTTCATTGATTACTTTTAGTTTATCCGAAGCAATTTGTTGTAAGGATGGAATGGTCGCATTTTCAGCAATGCTCTTATAGGTTGCTATGGCATTAAAGGAATCATTTTGTGCGAAATAGATATCACCTAGTAAAATATAAGTTTTAGTCACCCAAAATTCATAAGAAGCTTGTTTTTTAATGACATCAAAAGCTGTTTTTTCAGCAAGATTATACTTTTGTTGATTGTAATAAATCAAAGCTGTTAAATAATGTGCCTCAGCTGTATACAAAGAACTATTTGACTTTAATACGCCATTTAAAAATTGTAAAGCCTTTACTGTATCCTGTTCTTTTATAGTTTGATGGTATAAAGCCATATTTGCCATTAAAATATCATCCGAAGCGCTATTTTTTTCTGCTAAAATAAGTACAGCTGTCTTGGAGGCTTCTGTCCAATTCTCGGCTTTGTATTGACATCTTAATAAACCTTTAATGGCTTCGTTTTTTTGTTCTTGTTGTGTCGCATACTGTAAAACAATCTTGAAATATTGTTCTGCACTAACGTAATCTTTCAAATTAAAATAAGATAATCTTGCTGCAACAATAGCTGCTCTTTCGGCAAATTGATTAGGCGCTTTTATTGCTATTTTCCCAAAGTAAAAGGCTGCAGAATCATATTGTTCCGAAGCATACGCCATTTCAGCTAAGAAATTCATTGCATTCAATTGATATAAACCTTCTGGATAAAGGGATAAGTACTTTCTAAATGCTAAAGCAGCATTACTTAATTTTTTATCTTCATATTGAATGATCGCTGCTCGATAGATTAATGAATCTTGTTCGTTATAAGACAATGATTTTCCGAAATCATTCATGAATTGAACATATGCCTCTGGTTGTTGCTCTTCTATATAAATATTACGGATGTATTCTAAAGCATTGTTACTTTCCTCGGCATTTGGATAGGCACTAAATAGTGATTTGAAATTTTGTAAAGCTTCTTGATTTTTATTAAGATTAAAATAAACAATGCCTAATTTGTAAAAAGCTAACGGATAGAACTCTGTAGCCTTCTTGTCTAACAATACTTTAGATAGTGGATTAATCGCTTCTTGAAATTTTTCTTTACTAGTATAGGTATCTGCTAATTCCATTCTAGCATCACTTAAATAAATTGATTGACTAAAATCAACATCATAGTTGGTTAATATTTTTAGTTTTTCTTTATTCAATCCTAGTGCGCCATAAATAATGGCTTTTTGTAAATTGGCATAATCTTCAAAATTCCAGCCTAAGTCAATGATTTTTTGGTAAGATTTCAACGCTTGTTTGTATTGTTTTGTCATGAATTGACAATCCGATAATCTTACTAATGCATCTTTTTGATATGGAGAAGATGCTACATATGGATTAAAATCTGCTGCAATTGTAAATAATTGTAACGCTTTTGTATAATTATTGTTTTTTAAATAACAATATCCTAAAGTATAGTTGGCATGATTTTTTGTGATTTCACCAATTTCGAATGGGTCTAATAGATATTTTTCTAGGTGTTCAATTGACTCATCTATTCTTCCCATTTTATAAGCTAGCTCCCCTATCCAAAAATATGTTTGTGCTAAAACTTTATCATTATATGGTAAATTTTTAACTTGGTTAAAGAGCTCATAGGCATTTTCGTTTTGACCATCATTGATCAAAAGTGCTGCTTTACCATATAAAATATTAGGATATAATTTTAAAAGTGCTTCATTTAAGGTATCCATTTTTTGATACACATCATAGGCCTTATTAAAATCATTGCTGTAGGCCAATGATGTCACATATAAGCTTTTGGCTTCGTTAAGATATAAACTAGTAGGGTATTGAGTAATAAATTTGTCTATCGATTGTAAAGCAACACTATATTCTTTTAACTCAATAGCTACTTTTGCGTAATTGAATAAGGCAATTTCTTTTTGGGATAAATTTTGGCTTTTAGTGGCGCATAGTAAAAATGCATTTTTAGCCCCTATTTTATTATTGACCTTTAAATAGGATGTAGCCAATAAGTACATACTATTTTGACCTAATGAATCTTCTACATTTGCTAATTTTTTAAAGCCCTGAATGGCCTCCTCCCATTGTTGAGATTGAAAATAACAAAAGGATAATTGGTATAAATCCTGAGATTCTACTTCTTTTTGTGATTTTACAAAATTGGCTAAATAAGGTAAGGCTTTTTCATATTTTTTTTGTTCAAACAATAAGTGCCCCATTAGTTGAGCCAATTGGTCAGTATAAAACTGCCCTTTAATTTGTAATGCTTGTTCTGTATTTTTAAGTGCAGCATCTATATCCCCTAAAAAATAGTACAATTGACTAATGTAAAATGGGGTTAAAGTTTTATACGCATTGCTTTGCTCAGCAATCTTAAAACAACTCAAAGCCAATTTGAAATCTTTTTTTTGCAAAGCCACAAAGCCTGCATAATAATTCGCATCTGTATAAAATGGACTTGTTTGAACCTGTCTAATACTCAATAAATAATTGGTGGATTCGTCCCAATCCCCTTTTTTGAAGTATAAATAACCCAGTTGAAACTGCATTAAAGCCAACTCTTCGTTTTCAAGATCATCTATACTTATTTTTTTATACGCCTGAATGGCAGATGCTACTTGTTGATTTTTAAAATAATATTTTGCTAATTCAAAATTCAATCTTGAATGATAGATCTTATTTGTATAATTTTTTAACCAATTTTCGGCAACTGGGATGGCATTTACTTTGTCCAATGCCACAGATAATAAATGATAATGAAAAGCAATATCTACATTAGTTGGTTCAAAAATATGAGCTGATTGTATCTTTTGATAAGCCGCTAAACTATCCCCTAGATATAGGGACTTTAACCCATTTTGTTCTAATTGGTTAAGTGGTGCATCGAATTTCATTAACTGACTCTTAGCTGGAGCACAGAAAAGAAGCGAAATACATAAAAGCAATGGGATTGGACTTGCTTTTGAGATAGTTTTTAACATAGGAGCCTTTATTTAGGATAGTATTATAAAATTACACTATGATTATAAAACGCTTAGTTAAATAAGCTTATTGTGGAAAAACAGATACAATCCTTAAATTTGTACACAAATGCAATAAATATGTACGAACATTCGACAACAGTTAGGGTTAGGTATGCAGAAACAGATAGAATGGATGTGGTTTATTATGGTAATTATGCCATGTATTTTGAGATTGGTCGTGTAGAAGCCATCCGACACCTTGGTGTATCCTACAAAGACATAGAAGACATGGGTATTATACTACCTGTTGTTGAATTAAATATTAAGTATTTAAGACCTGCTAAATATGATGATCTAATTACCATCAAAACTCAAATTAAGACATTACCTACCGACCATAAGATTGTATTTGACCAAGAAGTGTATAATGAAGCGGGTAAGCTTTTAACCATTGGCCAGGTTAAACTCTATTTTATGGATACAAATATGAACAATAGAATTGAAATGCCCTCCACTATGAAGGAAAAACTCAGTGTCTATTTTAGTTAAACCGCCTTTTTTTGGTTTACTTTGCAACCTAATTGAAGCATTTTTATGAGGGATCAAATTCAGGCAACTATTATAACGATTGGGGACGAGTTATTAATCGGTCAAGTAATAGATACCAATAGTGCTTATATCGCTCAAAAGCTGAATGCAATCGGAGTTGTAGTCCATCAAAGAATTGCTGTTGGGGATGATGTTTTTTCTATTACCAATGCTTTAGATACAGCCATTCAAAAAAGCCAAATTGTAATTCTCACTGGTGGATTAGGCCCCACTGCAGATGATATCACCAAACCCTTATTGAATCGATATTTTGGTGGGAACATGATAGTAGATCAAACTACATTAGACCACATCACTTATATCTTTGAGCAGATCCATAAGAAACCAATGATTGAACGCAATCGTAAACAAGCAGAAGTACCTGATGTTTGTGAAGTATTGTTCAATCAATCAGGCACTGCACCTGGTATGCTTTTTAAGAAAAATGATAGTTTAATTTTTTCATTACCAGGAGTACCATATGAAATGCAATGGTTAACCAATGAAAAAGTAGTTCCAATTATTCTAGAAAGATTCAAATTAGGCGTGATCGCACATAGGACGCTATTAACAGCTGGTGTTGGTGAGTCCTTTTTAGCAGAATCCATACTAGATTTTGAAAAAAATCTTCCAGAAAATATTAAATTAGCATACCTACCTTCTTATGGCATGGTAAGGTTAAGATTGACAGGAAAAAGCGATGATGCTATTAGTTTGAATCATCAATTAGATACCTTATTCGAGCAATTGAAGGAGTATGTAAAAGATATTTTAGTTACAGATAAAGATGAACCTATAGAAGTGGTGGTTGGCCGTCTTTTGAAAGACCAAAATCAGACTGTTTCAACTGCTGAAAGTTGCACAGGTGGCTATATTGGACATCTCCTATCCAAACATGCAGGCTCATCGACCTTCTTTACAGGTAGTATCGTAAGTTATGACAATCGTATAAAAACAGAATTTTTAGACGTCCCTGTAAGTATTTTAAAGACCGTAGGGGCTGTTAGTAAGGAAGCAGTGGAACAAATGGCGGTCGCAATCAGGGCTAAAATGAACACTGATTATGGGATTTCTGTGAGTGGAATCATGGGGCCATCAGGCCAAACAGATGAAAAACCCCTTGGAATGGTATGGATTGGGGTGGCTAATAAAGAAAAAGTAGTATCAAAAGTCTTTTACCTAAGATTTGATCGACAAAAGAATATAGAAGTGACCGCAAATCAAGCTATAAATTTACTTAGGTTACTCATAATCAATAAGATTTAGTCTTATTTTTGCTAAAATAATTCCCTATGTCTGTAGTTGACTTGATTTTGCCAAAATTGGGTGAGAGTATCATGGAAGCAACCATCTTAAAATGGCATAAAGCTGTAGGAGATACCATCCAATTAGATGAAACATTACTTGATATCGCTACAGATAAAGTAGATAGCGAAATACCTTCAAGTACTGCAGGCACCGTTACAGAAATTTTATTTGAGGTCAATGCTGTTGTTCCTATTGGAACAGTTATTGCAAGAATACAAACAAGTGGTAGTATCGCTCCAACACCAACAATTGAAAAGATTCAAGAACCAACAATTGTAACGTCTGTTCCAGAACCAGTTGTTATAGAAGAAGTTCCATTTACACCTGTAGTTTCAAATATTGAAATACAACAAGAAAATTCCAATGATATTCGTTTCTTTTCACCATTGGTTTTAAATATTGCACAAAACGAAGGGATTAGTTTAAATGAATTGCAACAAATTCCTGGTACTGGAAGTCAAGGACGTGTTTCTAAAAAAGACATTTTAAATTATATTGCGCAGAAAAAAGCGGGACATGTGCAGCCAACAATAGTTGCTCAACCAGCTATGAGTACTGTATCCACATCTGCTACTGCTAATACAAGCAATTCAATTCCACAAGTTCAAAATTCAAATTCAACTGTTTCCAATATTTTTCCAAATGCTGATCATGGATTGAACACCTCAAATGGTGCAGGTAAATTTGCTAACCCTGATGAAGTGATTGTTACTGGGAATACAGAAATTATTGAAATGGATCGTATGCGTAAGCTCATTGCAAAGCATATGGTTGAAAGCGTTCAAACAAGTCCGCATGTCACGTCTTTTGTAGAAGCGGATGTAACCAATATGGTTGTATGGAGAGAAAAAGTAAAACAACTCTTTGAAAAAAGAGAAGGTACTAAATTAACTTTTACGCCAATGTTTATGGAATGTATTGCAAAAGTGTTAGAGCAATTCCCATACATCAATTGTAGTTTACAAGGGGATAATATTATTTTAAAGAAAGACATCAATATTGGTATGGCGACTGCCCTACCTTCTGGCAACTTAATTGTTCCAGTGATTAAAGGCGCAAATCAATTAAGTATTGTTGGATTGAGTAAAGCCGTTAATAATTTAGCAAACGCTGCTAGAAATAACCAATTAAAACCACAGGACACGCAAGGTGGTACTTTTACAGTAACCAATGTAGGTACATTTGGATCCATTATGGGCACACCCATCATTCCACAACCACAAGTTGCAATACTTGCGCTAGGTGCCATTAAGAAACGCCCAGTAGTAATAGAAACCCCTTCGGGAGATGCCATTCTTGTTCGTCATATGATGTACTTATCTATGAGCTATGATCATAGAATTGTAGATGGCGCAATGGGTTCTAGTTTCCTATCAGCAGTCGCAAAGGAATTTGAACAATGGGATCAAAATAGACAATGGTTTCAATATGTATAATTAAAAAATCCTTATAAAAATAAAGCCCCAATTTGGGGCTTTATTTTTTTGTAATTAGTAGGTCATAAAATTAGGTGTGTATTATAATCCTAATCCTAAGTCTCTTCCTTTCATGATGGCAGGCACCCCTTTGGACATCCATATTGGCATTGGTGCACCTTTTAAATAGTGATCAAAAAACTGTTGTTCTCTTAT
This sequence comes from Chitinophaga pinensis, assembly GCA_945865295.1. GTDB lineage: Bacteria > Bacteroidota > Bacteroidia > Chitinophagales > Chitinophagaceae > Sediminibacterium > Sediminibacterium pinensis_A. The sequence continues at coordinate 27,811 of CAMBDE010000026.1, forward strand.
TTGAATATCTTTTCTATTTTTTCTTTCTACTAAATTATGTGCTTCGTTATTGTATACTAGCATCCAAATTGGTTTTGCTAATCTACGCATTGCGGTAAACATTTCAATTCCTTGATACCAAGGCACTGCATCGTCTGCATCATTGCTCATGATGACAATGGGCGTTTTAACCTTATTCAATTCAAATAATGGAGAATTCTTAATGTATAAATCTGGACGCTCCCATAAATTGGCACCTATCCTGCTTTGTGTTTTTTCATATTGAAATTGTCT
>CAMBDE010000027.1 GCA_945865295.1 Chitinophaga pinensis
GCCATACGCTCATATAAACGGTGTACACCAGTTGTTGTCTCTTCACTTAAACCTTTGATACCTGCAACAAATTGAGGATACTTATCTAATACCATATTGGTTAAATCACCACCATCATCCAAGATCATATTTAAAGGACGATCTTCGCCGCCGAAAAATAATGTTTGCTCAATACACCAATCTCCTTCTTCAATACTTTGACCTTTCCAAGCAAATACACCCACACCTGTTGCAGCAATTGCAGCAGCAGCTTGGTCTTGTGTAGAGAAGATATTACAAGAGCTCCACTTTACTTCGGCACCTAAAGCAGTTAAAGTTTCAATCAATACTGCAGTTTGGATGGTCATGTGTAAACAACCAGCAACACGTGCACCTTTCAATGGTTGACTAGGACCATATTCTTCACGGATACTCATTAAGCCTGGCATTTCTGCTTCTGCTAAACGAATCTCTTTACGTCCCCATTCTGCTAGGGTAATATCTGCTACTTTATAAGGTAGGCTAAAATCGATGTTTTGTAAACCTGACATATTTAATAATTTAGAGTGTAAAGGTAGTTTCGTAGGATAAAATGACAAAATATTTGATATTTTTAGGATATTCGGCTATTTTAATCTATTTTTATGATGATTTATCCTAAAATAATATGAAAAACACTGCTCCATTAGTAGATTCGGCTAGTCCTCAACAATCTATCTCCTTAGACGAGAAGGATTTAGCCATTTTACGCCTCTTGCAGGAAAATGCGAGGATCACGGTAAAAGAAATTGCTGATCAAATTCATTTGAGCACCACGCCGGTGCATGAGCGTATTAAAAGGCTAGAAGCCGGTGGGGTCATTAAGCAATATGCCACTTTGATTGATGGGACAAAAGTAAAAAAGGGATTGATGGTCATTTGTTATGTGTCTCTAAATCAGCATAGTAAGCAGTCGGGGGGGCAGTTTATTAAGCTAATAAATGACTTACCTGATGTGGTGGAATGCTATAGTATTTCGGGGGAATTTGACTTTATGCTCAAAATTGTGACCGAGGATATGAACAGTTATTACAATTTCCACGTGAACAAATTAAGCCAGGCCGACAATATAAGCCAGGTACAAAGCGTTTTTATAATGGGTGTTGTTAAACAAACCCATTTAATTGTATAATCATCATCACTCATGAAACACTTCATTATGAAATATAATAAGTATCTAGGTATGGGGTTAATCCTTTTGATAGTAGTGGGGTCTTTTTATAGTTTAAGACCAGATCATATAACAAGGGCTATTGTAATGCAATATCCTTTTGTTTTAGAATCAGTGAATGTAGTTTCTTTAAGTACCTATAGAGCAGATACTGCTGAAACAGATAGTACACCTTTAGTAACGGCGAGTGGTTTTAAATTAGATAGTTTGAATCCAAAAAAACATAGAGTGATTGCCATTAGTAGAGATTTAAAAGCGTTATTTTCTTTCGGAGATAAAGTAAAATTAACCAATGCCGGAAAGTTTGATGGCATTTGGATTATTCATGATGTAATGAATAAAAGATACAGAAATAAGATTGATATTTTAATCAATCATAGCGACCGCCAAATAAGTTTAGAAGGGGTGGTTATTTCTAAGATTTAAAAATGTATTTTTCTTAGAAGGTTAATCGCATGACATAGTCGTCCATAAAAAAGCCATTGCCGATATCGAATTTAAATTCTGCTTCTTTTATAAAGCCATGCTTTAAATAGAAGCTGTAAGCTGTATTTAGTTTGTTGACTTGTAAAAATAAGGAGCTAGACCCTGCTGCTTTTGCAACTTCAATTGATTTATTTAATAAAGCCTTGCCAGCTCCAGTGCCTTGAGCTGCGGGAAGTACATATAATTTATTGAGTTTATGCGCTTTTGAACCTTCAACTTTTTCAGTACTATTATTTTCTCCATCTTCAGGACTTACCGAACAAAATCCAATATCCTCCCAATCGCTATTATAGACATTGTCGAAATTAGAGTCTTTGATGCTTGCAATGTAAAATTCGCAACCCGTATTCATTTGTGTAGCTAAGGAGTCGTCACTATACATCCATTCGAGCATAAAATCAATTTGCGCCTGAGAAATTATATGTCCATAAGTGCTGGGCCATGTGCGCTCAGATACAGATCTGATAAAATCTCTGTCAGTTAAACCAGCCCGTGTTATTTGAATTTTGGTCATTGGATTATTTTAACTATCCTATTTTTATACGCCTAACTGCGCTAAACTTTCTTCAATGGTTTGGATTCTAGCCAATGCATCTGCTTTCTTTTTTTGTTCTATAGCTAAAACTTCTGGCTTTGCATTTTGAACAAATTTTTCATTGCTTAATTTCTTTTCTACGCTTTCTAAGAATCCTTTTTGGTGTGCAAGGTCTCTTAATAAGTTTTCTTTTAGACTTGCTTTATCAATTGCTTGATCTGCTACTAAATAGAATTTATCTTTTTCTAATGCCACTACAATACTTGAACCGATAGCTGCATTGGTATAGGCCACGCTTTTCGCATTGACTTGCTTTGCTAAAATGTTTTGTATGGTTTGGTAGGCTGCGTTATGATCTGATTGAATATGTACCTCAATCGCATCCTTTGGTTTAATTTGATTTTTATTTCTAGCATCACGTAAAGTTGAAATCACATTTTTTAAAAGTACCCCAGCGTGCAATACAGATTCGTCTACTTTGCTTATTGGTGCTAATTCCTTCACACATAAATCCTGCGTTTGAGGTTTTAGCATATGATGAATCTCCTCTGTGATAAATGGCATGAAGGGATGTAATAATTGCAATAGATCATCGTAGAATGCAATACTCTTTTCAAATACGGTTGCATGGATTGGTTGCTCATAACCTGGTTTGATCCACTCTAAATACCAACTGCAATAATCATCCCATATTAATCCATAAATTGTTTTTAAGGCTTCGCTTAATCGGAATGTTTTAAGCATTTCGTCTACTTCTAATTGTGTGGCACTCAATTTTGCTTGAAACCAATCCATTGCAAATGCAGCATCCTCGGGGATAGGACCCTCTTGACTTTGACGTGGCTCCCACATTTTTAATAATTTAGTAGCATTCCAAAGTTTACTATTAAAATTCCTGCCTTGTTCTAAAGTGGACTCATCAAATAATAAATCATTACCGGCAGGAGAGGCAATCATGATTCCAAAACGAACAGCGTCTGCGCCATATTGGTCGATCAATCCTAGTAAGTCTGGAGAATTCCCCAAGCTCTTACTCATTTTTCTGCCTTGCTTATCGCGCACAATACCTGTAAAGTACACATCCTTAAATGGAATCTTCCCCATGTATTCTTCGCCTGCCATAATCATCCTTGCCACCCAGAAGAAAATAATTTCTGGTGCGGTTACTAATGTGCTAGTAGGGTAGTAATAATTAATTTCTGCATTGTTAGGATTGGACATGCCTTTAAAAACTTCGATAGGCCATAACCAACTACTAAACCAAGTGTCTAAACAATCTGCGTCTTGATACAATTCCTTGCCAACTGTTTCTGGATAGGTTGCGTGCACTTTTTCAAGACTAGCTTCCACATACACATTCCCTTCTTGATCATACCATGCTGGTATTCTATGGCCCCACCATAATTGTCTACTGATACACCAATCTTTGATGTTCTCCATCCAATGACGGTACACATTTTTAAATTTAGCAGGATGAAAATGAATTTCATCCGACATCACTTTTTCTAAAGCAGGTGCTGCTAATTGTTTCATATCCACCCACCACTGCAAACTCAATCTTGGTTCCACAATCGCATCTGTTCTTTCGCTAAAACCCACTTGATTCACATAGTCTTCTATCTTCACTAAATTACCCGAAGCTTCCAAATCTGTGGCAATGATTTTCCGAACTTCTATTCTGTCTTTGCCAATATACATCGGCGCAGCTTCGTTCATCGTACCATCCTCGTTCAAAGTTTCTATCACTTCTAAACCATGTTTTTGTCCTAGGTTAAAATCATTGATATCATGCGCTGGCGTTACTTTTAAAGCACCAGTACCAAATTCAATTTCAATATAATCATCTGCGATAATAGGGATACGTCTATTGATCATTGGCACAAAAGCATGCTTACCAATTAAATGGGTATACCTAGGATCTTTAGGGTGCACACAAATGGCAGTATCGCCAAAAATAGTTTCAGGACGCACAGTGGCAATGGTAATAAACTCATCACCAGGCAGATCTAATTTGTACCTGATATGGTACATCTTTCCGTTGACTTCTTTATGTATTACTTCTTCATCACTTAGAGCGGTCTTTGCTCTTACATCCCAGTTGATCATGCGTTTGCCACGATAGATCTTTCCTTTTTTATATAAATCAATAAATACTTTTATAACTGTTTCATAATAGTCTGGATCCATGGTAAACGAAGTACGCTCCCAATCCAAACTGCATCCCATCTTTCTTAATTGCTGTAAAATAATGCCGCCGTATTTTTCTTTCCACTCCCAAGCATAACTCAAAAATTCTTCTCGGCTTAAAGAGGACTTAGCAATCCCTCTTTCTTTCAACATCGCAACCACTTTTGCCTCTGTGGCGATAGATGCATGATCCGTACCAGGCACCCAACAAGGATTCATCCCTTGCATACGCGCACGACGTACTAAAATATCCTGAATGGTATTGTTCAAGCAATGGCCCATGTGTAAAACACCGGTCACATTTGGAGGAGGGATGACTACAGTATAAGCTGGCTTGTCATTCGGCACACTATGAAAATAGCCTTGATCAATCCAATGCTGATACCATTTGGTCTCTATTGCTCCTGGTATAAAATTTTTACTCAATTCCATGCTAATTGCTTTTCCTATAATGAGTTACAAAAATAAGGAAAAGCCACTAGCTATTATTGACAAAAAAATGCGAACTTGGCGACTAATGGAATTTGCAATTGTAGACATAGAAACCACTGGCGGGATGCCCCATACACATGGAATCACCGAAATCGCAATTGTGATGCACAATGGCATAGAAGTAACCGGTAAATATGTGACTTTAGTGAATCCAAGACAAAAAATCCCACCCTTTATTGTGAATATGACGGGCATTAGTGACGAAATGGTGTCCCAGGCGCCGCTATTTGAAGAAGTAGCACCTCAGATTTATAATTTATTAAAAGACCGCATTTTTGTGGCGCACAATGCAAGCTTTGACTATTCATTTGTCAGGTACTTATTGGGTAAATCTGGATTTGATTGGTCGGCACCTAAATTGTGTACCATTCGTTTAAGTAAAAAGGTTTTCCCTGGTTTAGCTAAATATGGACTAGGCTCCTTGACGCGTGAACTTGGTATCCGTATTGAAGGAAGGCACCGTGCTTGGGGAGATGCGCAAGCCACCGCAGAAGTCTTGACCATGGCGATTGAGAAAGAGGGGATGGCCCCGATACATTATTTATTGGCTAAAAAAGAAGTCAGAAAAAAAATTGTGCCACCCACAGATGCATCAAGTGAGGATTAATACTCCGCTGTGACTCCTGTGTAATTTTGAGGCGTGATTTTCTTTAATTCTTTTTTCAGAGCAACGGTAATTTTTAGTCCATCAATGAATTTGTGCATTGACTTTTTATCAATCTTGCTATTGCCTCTTGTTAAATCCTTTAATGCCTCATAAGGATTAGGATATTGTTCGCGACGCAAAATGGTTTGTATTGCTTCTGCCACAACAGCCCAGTTATTTTCAAGGTCTTCATTGATTTTTACTTCATTTAAAATCAATTTTCCTAAACCTTTTTCAATAGAATTAATGGCAATGGTGATATGTCCAATAGGTACACCAATATTTCTTAAGACAGTAGAGTCGGTTAAGTCTCTTTGCAATCTGCTAATTGGTAGCTTGGCTGAAAGATGCTCCAATAAAGCATTGGCGATGCCTAGATTACCTTCCGCATTTTCAAAATCAATTGGATTGACTTTATGTGGCATGGCACTTGATCCTACTTCTCCTTTTTTGGTTTGTTGTTTAAAGTAATCCATAGAGATATAGGTCCAGATGTCTCGCGTTAAATCTATCAAAATAGTATTCAATCTTTTTAAGTTATCGCAATGTGCAGCAAAATGATCGTAGTGTTCAATTTGAGTAGTGAACTGCATGCGTTCTAAACCTAAAACATCATCTACAAATTCATTTCCTAATGCCACCCAATTTTTCTTAGGGTAGGCGATATGATGTGCATTAAAATTTCCTGTTGCTCCACCAAATTTTGCAGCATAAGGAATGCTACTAAATAATTCAATTTGATGATTGATTCTTTCTACAAAAACCATGAGCTCCTTTCCTAATGTAGTTGGAGAGGCAGATTGGCCATGTGTTCTAGCCAATAATGGTATTTTCTTCCATTGCTTTGCAAATTGATATAATCTGTTTTGCAAATTAATATAGGCCGGTAAAATTTCAGATTCCATCGCATTTTTCCAACTAAGTGGAATGGCCGTATTGTTGATATCTTGAGAAGTCAATCCAAAATGGATCCACTCTTTTAATGTGCCCGCTTTATGTTCGTCTAAAATTGCTTTTAAAAAATATTCAACCGCTTTTACATCATGGTTGGTAATGGCTTCGATGGCTTTGATTTTTGCAGCATCTTCCTCCGAAAAATTTTTAACAATATCCAATAAAGCTTTTCTTAAACCTACAGGCACTTTAAAGAACTTCTTATCTGCTAAAAACAAAAAGTACTGTACTTCTACCAATACGCGGTACCTGATAAGGGCATATTCAGAAAAATAAGCACCCAGTGCTGCAGTTTGTTTGTGGTAACGACCATCGATGGGTGAAATAGCGGTTAATTGAGACATATAGTTTGCTTTAAAACAATTTGAATGAATATCTTTGCACAAAGTTAATTCAATTGGACAAGAGATGGCGCATTGGGGTGGTAAGTTATTTCAACACACAACCCTTATTATTGGGGATCGAAAAAGCTGATTTTTTATCAAAAATAGAATTGATAAAAGACTATCCAGCAAATATAGCTCAAGCCTTAATCGATGGACAGATTGATATTGGCCTAGTTCCAGTGGCTATTACGCCGTTTTTAACCGATCCCCATATCGTTTCTGATTACTGCATTGGCACCAGGACTAAAGTAGCATCAGTCGCCATTTTCAGCAAAGTCCCTATGGATCAAATCGAATCCATTTACCTGGACTATCAAAGCAGAACTTCCGTAAAATTGGCACGCATACTTCTTCAAGAATTTTGGAAAAAGGACATTCAATTCTTAAAAGCTGAAGAGGGATATATCCAGGCGATTGAGGGAACAACTGCTGGGGTCATTATTGGAGATAGGGCATTGGCAAATTTGACGAATTTCGAGTATGTATATGATTTAGGGGAAGCTTGGATTGCACATACAGGTCTGCCTTTTGTATTTGCCGCATGGATGTCGAATCAGCCAATACCAGATGATTTTAAAATCCTTTTTAACAATGCAAATGCCTATGGCGTGGAGCATATTGTTGAAGTATTGAATCAACTTCCTCCTAGAACACATGACTATGATATGGAGCTATATTATACTAAAAATATTGAGTATCAATTAACTGATACTATGCAACAAGGCATGCAATTATTTTTAGAGAAAGTGAAGCTGTTAGCGTCTTAAAAATCCAAATAATTTATTTTTCAAAAATCCTTGAACTAAATCCTTTAGCTCTGGAGCAGGATTGATCCAAATCAATAATCCATAGAAGCCAAGTCCGTAGATAATGGATTTAATTGCAATATTCAATACAAAATTGGAGGTAGATGGGATGATGTAAACTAGTAACATGAAGGCGATACTTAAGATCAAAAATATTCCATGCTTTAAGGTGTAAGGCTGCAAATTAAATTTCTTATATAAGAATAAAAAGCGAACGCTATTGTATAAAAAAAGCGCAGCCAAATTAGAATAAGCCAAGCCAATCAATGAATAGTTACTGATTAAATAAAAGTTCAAAGGGATGGATAAAACAATGTAGAATAGGTTAGTGAAGAAATCGAATCTCCAATAATTAGAAGTGCCAATAATTTGGCCATTCACGCCAGTAGCAAGGTCAATTAATTTTGCTAGCCCCATGATAAAAACAATAGGTACTATAGCATCGTAGCCTCCGCCTTCATTATGGCTGATCCAATTTAAAAAAGCAACGAGGTTTTCAATATTCAACCAAATTAATCCAAATAACAATAAGCCAATAGCTAAAAGATTAGACACACTTTTATGATAGATATGCTTGATATTGGCAAAGTCTTTATCCTTCCATGATTTAGCCAATACAGGGATGCTGATGGAGGTTAAACTTCTCTGTGGAATTTCCATGATGGCTGACACATAAGTAGCGATGGCAAAAATACTTGCGTCACTCAGGCCTTTTATAACAACAATCATAGCAGTATCATTGGTCCTCGCAAGTAAATTAAAGAACTGACCTGCAAAAACAAATAAAGCAAAATTGAGCATCTTCCACTTTAGGCGCTTTGTAACACTACTTATTTTAAAACTTCTAAATGACCATCCTTGCGAGGTAGATAAGTTGTAAATCAATAATAAGGTAGGAATGACATAAATGCCACTGAAAAGCAGCATGAACTGATCTAGATTGAGCCATTTTAATCCTACGGCAAGAATTAACAAAGTCGTCAATATTCTTACTGCTGTCTCTCTTAAAAAATTAGTAAAAACCCCTTTTTGTAATCCCCATGCAAATGCCTCTAGCCAATAAAAAATCATTAAAAAGAAAGTGTAAGGATATACATAGTTGAAGTAAGTAGCAAGGCTTGGAGATTTACCTAAATTTTTGATGATTAAATATTTATTCTCCCAACCAATCCACATGAGTAATCCAAAACCAATTAGGTTAATGATTAAAGTTAAAAAGGGTAATTCGTTTTTCTTTGGCCCTAAGTAATGGTTGTAAAACGGGAAAAATTTATACACCACAGGGAGGGTGCCTAATGTACAAAAAACAGATAGGGTAGCGCCAATATCAATCATGGCTCTAACAAGTCCTTGATCATTTTTTGAAAAAAACATGGGAAACAACACAAGTAAATTCACTGCACCTATCACAAAACCAATCATGATAAAGATAGACGACTTGATACCTTGTTTTTGGATAATACCCATGCTACAAATATATTGCAATTAAGCCTAAGCAAGTCCTTCGTAATGGATAATTATCCTGCATTATTTGTACTTTCCTGTTAATCTGTTCTTAAACATTTTCCAAATAGATTGAAAAGAAATGCGGGACTCGGTATAAAGGACCTCTTTTTGATCTATGAGTTTACTAAGGCATTCCACATACCAATCTTTGTGCTTCTCAAAAATATAGTCAATGATTTGTCTTCTGTTTGGATGGGTATCATTTGCCAGGGTGGACTTGTTGGTTTGTCTATAATAAAGTAAAAATTCAGGGATTAAATGTACATCCCATTTGGCTTTAGTTAAACGTATATAAAATTCCCAATCTTCATAACCCAATTTCATATTTTCGTCATATCCACCAATCTGATCCCAAACCTCCCTTCTAACCATTGCACAAGCAGGACATTGATTGGAGAATAAAAAATTAAAAGCATTTCCTCCTCTAGGCTTGGCACTACCTTTTCTGTTACCAAAATAACGAATATAACTAGTGACTACGCCAGTTGCAGGTTCATTATGTAGCACTTGCATTGCCTTTTGAAAAAAACTAGGGTCAAAATAATCATCTGCATCAAGTGCCACTATGATATCTCCTTTTGCATGCGCCACCCCAAAATTTCTTGCAGCAGACATCCTGCCATTTTCTTTATGCAATACTTGAATCAAAGGATCCTTTTCAAGTTGAGTTAAGACTTCAATGGTTGCTGCATCTGTTGATCCATCATTGACAATAATGATTTCGTTGGCAGGCAAAGTCTGCAATTTTAATTGATTGATTGTTTCTGGTAAATACTTACCATCATTATAACATGGAATGATAACACTAATCATATTGTAATCTAATGGATTTGTTTATAACAGAAAATATTTAATTGCACATCGTAGGGTGTGCCTGTTTGTTTTTGATAAAACGGGCTTGTTAGTTGGTCTGCGGCCATTTTAATATAGACATGGAACCCAATGGATTCGACTTGTTGGAGTAGTGTATGCAATTGTTTAGTTTGATCTACTTTACCATGGTATTCTAAGAAAAAGTGGTCTACTTTTTTTAGACTATCTAAGCAATCTGCAACCACCTGAAATTCTGCCCCTTCAATATCCATTTTGAGAAAATCAATATGATCAAATTCTGCTAAAAAGCTAGATAGTCTGATTGCTTTTACCTGATTTGCACTTTGGTTACTAAGGTCTATATGGCTGGCTTCGGAACCCTTGCTTGAGAAAGACAAATTGGTTTCCTCTATCCAAACTGCTGCTTGATGTAAATGGGTATTTGTAAAACCATTGACTTGAGCGTTCTGTTCTAGTATTTGAAACAAAACGGCATCTGGCTCAAAAGCATGTAAGGTTGCATTGGGATAAATGGTCTTAAAGTAAAGACTACTTAATCCAATATTTGCACCACAGTCAATAATGAGTGGTTGTTCGTTCTTGGTTTGGAATCTATAAATTTCGTCTAAAAAAAGTTCTTCATAGGTTTTGATCAGTTCATAAGGGCGCTTATAAAACACTTTAAAGTCCTTGAATGTAAAAAGTTTAATGGAATCCTCGTCCTGATGTTTTAGGATGCGTTTTTGAATCCATGAAAAACTTTGAAATCGAGGCTTTGACTTTGATTGAGTTAGTTTTTTTCGAATCCCCTTTGGTATATTTGTAATGAACATAATTTTTGTTTGATGACTGAATCCCTAATTTCTATTTGTATCCCTGCTTATAAAAAGCCTGAATATGTAGTGCGTGCCATTCAGTCTATTTTAAAACAGTCTTACAAAAAAATAGAAATTATCATTTCGGACGATTCTCCCAATGAGGATATAAAAATAGCGATTCAGCCTTATATTTCTGATATTGACATTAAATATTATCATAACCAGCCTGCTTTAAAAAGTCCAATGAATTGGAATAATGCATTGGATAAGGCCACTGGTGATTATGTCATGTTATTGCACCAAGACGATTGGTTGCATGATGCCAATACCTTAGAGCTATATTTAAATAGCTTTTTGAAGCATCCAGAAGTTGGTTTTGTCTTTTGTAAAAACACAGCGATTCAGCCCGATGGCGTTCAATTAAACCTGCAAGCCATTAAGTCTTTGTTAGGGAATATGGATGAAAAGCCCCATCATATTCTTAGAGCCAATGTCATTGGACCACCTAGCAACGTAATGTTGAAACGAAGCATTCCTGTTCGTTATGATGAAAATTACATTTGGCTGGTGGATGTAGATTATTATGTACAGTTATTGGAGGCAGGCTATTCCTATAAGTATCTAGATCAACATTTGGTAAGTATTGGATTACACGAAGATCAAACCACTGTTTTTTGTAGGAATAATGAAGACCTAATAGTAAAAGAAAATATTCATTTTGCACATAAGCTAGGCAATAAATCATTTGCTGACATCTTGATCTATGATTATTATTGGCGTCTTTTGAGAAATTATAAAATCAGATCTATTGATACATTACATGCATATGGCGTTGTGCCAGAAAAGATACTTCCAGTGATACATCATCAATTAAATTGGGAAAAACATTGTCCAATTTGGCTGCTTAAATTTGGCCCTTTCTCTAAATTGTTAATGAGCCTAAACTATTTCACAAGGCCTACTATTTGATGTATTTTTTCAACATCAACGCCTTTTTTTCTACAAATTTCCAAGAGAGTATGCCTAATGCAAATGCACCAATACTAGCGTAAAGGAATAATTCAAAACTGCTAGGTTTGCAATAATAAACAATCAATTGTTGTAATGGGAATGCATAAAGATAGATACCATAAGAGGGATCCCCTAATTTTTGATGTATCCAACTTGCAGCCTTTGATTGTTTTTGTCCAATATACAAGATGATAAATGGCAAGCAGGTAAAAAGCCATGCACGATCTATTTTAAATACAATCATTGTCAATAACAAAAGTATGGACCCCCAAAACAGATAACGACTTGGTGCCCAGTTGTTCCAATTGATACAAGCCAGGAATGAACCAGTTATAAAATAGATACCCAAGTCAAAGACGATTTCCAAAGGAATTGGCTTTTTGATACTAAGTAATGTTGCTGGAAAATAGATGTTACCAACTGTCAATACGACCATCATGCCAAGCAATATCCATTTTAAAGCCTTGATGTTTTTTTGAATAGGGAACAACAAGAGTAAAAAAATATAAAATAAGAATTCGAATTCAATGGTCCAAAGTGATCCATTGATTGCCCTGGAAGGTAAATGATCAAATACCCCAGGAATATAAAAAGTTGGGTCAAATAATTTAAGATTACTCCAAAAGTAATTGTAGATGACAGGATTCAAAAGATAGGGGACATTTGTTGTTGGATAAATAAAATAGAGCACTCCAATTGTTACTAATAAAACAACAATTAAGCCTGGGAAAATGCGTAAAATTCTTTTTGCTAGATAGTCAAGGATACTTTTACTTCTGGTTAAACTTTGCAAAATTAAATAGCCACTGATAACGAAGAAACCCTTTACACCAATAAAAGACAAGATCAAATAATTGTCAGTAAGTTGACCTAGCGGGTCAGATGCTCCATTACCATTTAATACATAGGAATGAGAAACAATCACAAACCAGGCAAACAAGATCCTCAATAGATCAAAGTTATTTGCTGCCCTTTCTGTTTTGATAGCTGGTTCTGACATGATTGTGAAGATGAGGTTGCAAATATATCTTATCTTTAATTTGATTTCAAAGCTTATTTATGTTGATATCTATCATTATTGTCAATTACAATTCAGGTGCATTGCTACTTGATTGTCTACATTCAGCGGAGCAGGATTTGTTTGACCTAGACCAGGTTGAATGGATCGTTGTTGACAATAGCAGTCACCAAGCTGATAGGAAGCTTATTACAACCGCTTTTCCAATGGTGCAATGGGTAGATATGGAATACAATGCAGGCTTTGCTAGGGCAAATAACAAAGGGATTGAACTATCAAAAGGGCAACTTGTTTTGTTATTGAATCCGGATACATTATTAAAGCCAGGTGTGGTATTCGCAACTGCCCATGCATTGATACAATCTAATTTAGTAGCAGCAGGGGTGCAATTGATCCATCTGGATGGGCAGCCTCAATTTTCGGGAAGTAATTTTATGCTAGGTGGATTGAATCATTTATTGCCTTTGCCATATTGGGGGGCATGGATTAAAAAAATTGCAGCCTTATGGATACAAGAAAAACCAGCATTGATTGAAGCTCCAGCTTATGCCGAAATAGATTGGATTAGTGGTGCGTTCTTAATGGTCAAAAAAGCGTGTATTCAAAAGGCGGGCATGCTTGACCCAGAATTCTTTTTATATGCAGAGGAAGTGGAGTGGTGTTCAAGACTTGGCAAATGGGGGAAGCTGGCCATCTTTGGTAAATACACCATTGTACATTTAATTGGTCAGTCTATTCAGGAAGCTGCTGCATCCGAAGACAATAGCTATACCAACTTGACAGATAAAAAGGGTTTGCAATTAATGGTGTCCAATCATCTAAGAATCAGAAAACAATATGGTATCTTTTGGTTTCTTTTTCAATTGCTTAATTATACATGGACAATCCCCGTCTATTTAGTTTGTGGAATGATTGATGCGCTTTGGAATAGTAGGCCTCCATTACAAATGCTACAATCATGGTGGGGCTTTACAAAAAATGTGTTTGAGTTATGGTTGATTGCGCCAATAATCATTGCAAGGAAACCACATTTTTACAAATACCTATAGGCTATATAAAATAGTCAAGTTGATCTAGGAAAATGATGCGCTTATTGGTTCAATAATCCTTTGAGTGCATCAATTCTAAATTGAATGATGGGCCAAGATTTTGCAGGGTGTAATTGAAAAATATATTTAATACCAAGTAGCACAGCTGCACCTAGTTTAAATAAATACTCTACAATTTTAAAGGTATACGCTTTTTGTGAAATTGCTTTTGTCCTTGCTCTTTCACCTCTTCCAATACCACTTGCAACGCGATACATGTATTCTGGTGTCATTTTTTTTACTTCAACTACATGATGCACACAAATGCTAGGGTCGTAATAAATTTTTTCTCCAAGCGCAATGATTTTATAAAATAATTCTTTGCCTTCGCCACCAATTCTAAGTGTACCAACTACTCCAGGGATTGCTTCATTAAATCCACCTACTAATTCAAATGCTGATTTTTTTAAAATCATATTTGATTCAATCGGGTACTTCCCATTTTCAAAGGCGCAAGCAACTGGTGCATAATCAAAATTGCCAACTAGGGAGGATACATAATAGCTCATCCATGCAGGTTCAGATGGAATATATTTTGGAATAATTTTGCCGCCAAAACCTACAACGGTCGGATGGTTTTGTATGTGTCGAATGATATTTTGAATATAGTCTTGAGTTGCAATGGCATCATCATCCATAAAGCATAACCAATCTGCTTTCGATAATTGAGCTCCTTTATTTCTTGCAAAAGAAGCTCCTTGTTGCGTTTCTGTAGCATAATAAAAATGACCATCAGGGTTGGCAGCGCGCCATTGAATAAAAACTTGATCAGTTCCATCGCTTGAATTGTTATCCACCACAATGACTTCAAAATCCTCCTTTGAAGCTGTTTGATGGTACAAGCTATCTAATGCCCCTCCGATATACGCAGCACGATTGTAACTACAGATGACAACAGATACAAGCATTATTGAGTTGATTTTTGCTTTTTGATAAACTGTTGGATCGTCACTGCAATGAATGCGGCTAAAGCCAACCAAAGAAGGATAGATGCAATGCCTGCAATTTGTTTTGCTCTAGTAACAGAAGCAGGCTTGAATTCAAATCTTATTTTATGGTCACCTGCAGGAACAACCAATCCTCTAAGTATATAGTTTACTTTTACAATTGGGGATTCTTTTTCATCCACATATGCTTTCCAGCCATCTTTGTAATAGATTTCACTAAATACGGCTAGTTGTGTAGCATTTGTTTTAGCTGTGTAGTTAACTTCATCGTTCTTATTATCAATTAACTGAATTGTAGCATTTGAATCAACTTGTAATCCAGCTAAGGCATCTATTTTATCCTGTTCATCCATCACCGCAGTATCTTTTGGATTAAAATAACTAAGGTGATCCATCACCGCTCTCGGACCTTTTTTAAATTCAATTCCTTTTACAAACCAGGCATTACCTAAAGCACCAGTGTTAGGGGTAGTGTCAGATGCCATATTACCTGAGATGATATATTTTGTATTCATCATATTCAATGTAGGCAAGCAATTAGGAAAATTATACCATTGGTTTTCGATCAAATCTTGGTAGATACTTAATTTAGCAGGGTTATAACCTCCAACTAATTTGTGGTGATAGGCCATGATCGCACCCTCATTGAATGCAGTTTGAACACCTCTTCTAAGGTCAATTATTCTATAGTTCGTCTTGTCTTTTAATAATGTGTTATCTAATGCAGTTAGTGCAAAAACATTTTCATTTTCTGAAGCTTCTATATATTGACTTGGCTTTAGATATTGCACATTGATTTGAAATAAGTCCACCAATGTTAAAATACCAATTGCAACAATGAAAAAAGACGCTTGAATGGATCGCTTAATATACAAGAAGATGAACAAAAAAGCGAATCCAATAAAAATAAATGTCCTAGTTAAGTCTGATTCAATAAATCCCTTACGATCCTCTGCAATGGCATTCACTAAATCTCTTGCTGGGCCTTCAAATGCTGCTTTTTGATTTGGGTCTTGTATTTGCATAATTTGACTCATCAATTGTTTTTCACTTTCCGATTTAAAATCTGAAGTAAAATACAATCCTAATAATGCAACAAATACAAATCCTAATGTGATCCAACCTATTTTATTTTCTTGAATGAATGTTTTGAAATTAGTGGCTTTTAAAGTAGCACTGATACCATACATTGCTAGGATGCCAATTAATAAAGTGGGTACAACAATGATCATACTTGGTGCACGGAACTTATTATAAAGCGGCAAATATTTTAATATCATTAAATTGAAAGACTCAAAATAAGCGCCTGCTGCTAGCATGATAGATAATACAAAGACAGCACCTATCCACCAACGGTTTGGATTTTTATTGCTTCCAAATCCGATGCAAGCAAAGAAACAAATGATGATGCCTACATAAGGAGGACCTGCTGTGAAACCAATGCCACCCCAATAAAATTGTAAGAAAGATTGTAATTGCTGTCCCACTTCTGGTTGCATTTGTTGCAAGACTTCAATTGCTTTTGATTTAGCAGGATCCACTAAATTAGGATCATTAGAAGCACCATATACATGTGGAAACATCATCACCAAAGGTTCAGATAAAAACATGCTATAACTTAATGCATAATCTTTGTTTAAACCTGTATTGGTGATTTTACTATCCTTTGTAGCCAATGCGCTACCGCCTCTAATAGATGCTTTGCCATATTCTGCTGTACTCATCAACATAACAGCATTCACTGCTAAACCCATCATGCCGGCAACTAAACTAAATCCAATGGTCTTAAGAATATGCGTATACTCTTTGGATCTAATCCATTGCACTAGATAAAAAATAGACATCACTAATACAATGATTAAGCCATAGTAATTAATTTGAAGATGGTTTGCCTGAACAAATAATGCAGTTGCAATAGCGGTACAAATTGCACCTAAGTAATATTTCTTTTGAAAAATCAATAAGATTGCGCCAATAAAGAATGGCAGATAAGCAATGGCGTGCATTTTAGTCATATGTCCTACCACCACAATAATTGGATTGTATGTGGCATAACTATAAGCCAATCCTCCAACAATGCCAATCAATGTAGAGAAGCCAAGAACCTGGGCTAAAAAATAAAAACAAAGACTTGCTAAAAAAAACAAACCTACTGGCTCTGCTAAACGTAATGTGAAAATACCATCTAATGCACCAATGGTGTAGGGACTAACAGGGATACCTGTAATCTGAAATGTGGGCATACCACCAAACATACTGTTGGTCCATAATGGGGTAATGCCATATTGGTCTCTATAGTTAAGTGCGTCTTGTGCCATGCCTTTCCATTGCGTTACGTCCGACTGCTGCAATACTTTACCTTCTAATGCTGGTTTGCAATACACAATGGCTACAATAGCAAAAATGGCTACTGCAATAATATGGGGTAGGGCAGACTTAAAAAGAGACTTGAACATATGCATAATTTTATAGAAACAAACCTACAACTAAATAGGCTTTTTTGTACTTTTAGCTCCTTGTAAATATCAACAAATGTCCCCACGCTTCCCATTGGCCTTTTTTTCTAAAGTGGCAGTGATTGTCAACCTAGGATACCTGGTTTCGACCTTATTTTTATTCATCACATGGTTAAAGATCCCACGTGATATTGCCCAATTTATTGCCGTAATGGGCTTGGAATTAGCCCCCTTGATCAACCTTGTTTTTGCGTTCGTCCTTTTAATTCAAGTTGTTCAAAAAAAAGTAATTAATTTACCCTCTTGGCAAACTATTTTCAACCTTAGTATGTTATTCATTCAAATAGGCCTTCTATTTATTTAAACACAAGTATGATACATCAAATTTTAAAAGACAAACCCACCAAATTATTTTTAGGTATCACCGCATTCTTTGTTGCCAATGCACTTATCGCAGAGTGTATAGGGGGCAAGATTTTTTCATTAGAAGCTGTTTTTGGATTTAAACCAATGAACTTGACTTTATTTGGGGAATCTGGTTTGGCGTTTAATTTAACCTGTGGTGTATTGTTATGGCCCTTAGAATTTGTCATCACGGATATTGTCAATGAATATTATGGCCCAAAAGCGGTAAGACGAATTAGTTTAATTGCGGTGGCATTAATCAGTTATGCTTTCATAATGTTTTATTTAGCGATGTCAGCGGCCCCAGCGGGTTTTTGGGTAGAGTCAAAAATGCAAAACGGTATTCCGAGTATGCAATTGGCTTTTGAAGCAATTTTTGGACAAGGGATGTGGATAATCATTGGAAGCATCATTGCTTTTATGGTGAGTCAATTGATTGATGTAACAGTCTTTCATCAAATCAAAAAAAGAACAGGAGAAAAAATGATCTGGCTAAGATCTACAGGTTCCACCGTGGTGTCTCAATTGGTGGATAGTTTTGTCGTCTTATTTATTGCATTTAAAATAGGTAATGGATGGGCATGGTCTACTGTATTAGCTGTGGGTGTTGTCAATTACATGTACAAATTCACTATGGCCATTGTATTAACGCCATTGATTCATTTAATCAGAAATCGAATCGAAAACTATGTGGGAGCAGAGGCAGCACAAAAAATGAAATCAGAAGCGATGGGAGAGAAGGCGGGTATATAAGCCAAGCTTTATTTTCCAAATAGTTCAATCAACATTTTGATAGCTACTTTATCTATAGGCAAAGTCATGGTATCTTCTGAAAGTGCATGAAGTGGAATCCATCTTAAATGTTCTGCTGTTCCATTGGGGTCTGCAACTTCTTGGGGTAAAAAATCAAATGCTTTTGCCTTTGTCTTTACAATTGTCGTATCTGCAGTATGCACTAAATAGTAGATGGAAATAATTTGGTCTTTATGATTGAAGGCTGAAATTTGAAAAAAATCTGTCGTGTAAAAATGATCTCCTACATGCACTTCAATATTGGCTTCTTCCATAAACTCCCTCGCTAATCCATCCCTAGTGCCTTCGCCAATCTCCAAACCTCCACCGGGTAATTTGGTGATATAATTTCCACGAATAAATTCATCGCTCACTAAAAGTCGTTGGTCCTCGTCTAATAAAATACCATAGACCCTTACATTGAACAAAGCCATAAACTAACTATTTTAAATTAATAGAAGCCGAATAAACAAATGTACCAGGGCCTTGAAGCCATATATCATTAAAGTGACCACCACCTTGGTTGTTAAAACTTACTGCCAATGCACCACCGATTGTTTTGATAGCTACATGGTGCGCACCTAATTTATTTAAGTGCGTTGTGATGGCTGAAGCTGTTACACCTGTGCCACAACTATAGGTTTCATTTTCTACACCTCTTTCGTAAGTACGCACAAATAAATGGTCTATTTGAAATTCAATGAAATTTACATTCACACCCTCTACCTTGAATCGCTCGTTGTAGCGGATTGCTTTTCCTGCCGTAAATACATCAAATTTTTCAACCCCATTGACCAGTTGAACATAGTGTGGGGATCCCGTATTAGTTACAAAAAAATCTTCACCTACTTCGACAGCGTTGACATCTGACATTTTTAAATGAATCCATCCATTCTTTTCAATACTTGCTTCGTGAGGTCCGTCAATAGCAATAAACAAATATTTTTCTTTCACAATCCCGTGATCGAACGCAAATTGCACTAAACATCTAGCACCATTGCCACACATGGTGCCTTCTGTGCCATCGGCATTATAATAAGCCATAGAAAAATCATAACCAGTTGCTGTTCCTAGAACGATCAATCCATCTGCCCCAACACCAAATCTTCTATCACATAAAAATGCAATTTGCTGATTAGACAAAGCAATGTTACTATCTCTGCTATCGATGATGACAAAGTCGTTGCCTGTGCCTTGGTATTTTGAAAATTGAATTTCCATTTTACTTATTTGAATAATTATATCGTAGCAATAATTCCTAAACTTTTTTGAATCATATGTTCTATCGCTTTTGCACCATCTTTACTATATTCTTTTTTCACTCTATTGGCCACAATCACATTAATACTTAAGCACTGGTGCCCCAATAAATTACAAAGTCCATAAATCGCACTTGTTTCCATTTCAAAGTTGGCAATATGATGGTTCCCAAAACGGAAACTCGTCATTTGGTCAACCAAATTCGGCATCTTTAAAGGCAATCTTAAAATCCTTCCTTGAGGCCCATAAAAACCAGGGCAGGTCACTGTAATACCATGGGTATATCCTTCTGTAAAATGCTTTAACAACCCTGCACTTGCACTAGAGATATAAGGTTTAATTTGATGCGCATGAATATTGGTATGCTGTTCAAATGCGGTTAAAATAGCAAGCTCTTCGTTATTGTTATTCGGTTGGTAAAAATGCATTAAATTATCAATGCCTAAACCATGTGTACCTGCCACCAATTGATCCACACCAACTTCTCCTTGTAAAGACCCACAAGTGCCAAGTCGTATAACAGACACCGATTTTTTGATGTCATTAATACATCTTGTTTCAAAATCAATATTTACCAATGCATCCACCTCGTTCAATGCAATATCAATATTATCGGGTCCAATCCCTGTGCTCATCACCGAAATACGTTTTGTGCCAATATAGCCAGTATGTGTAATAAACTCTCTGTGCGCAGATTGATGTTCAATATGATCAAAGTGCTTACTTACTTGCGCAACTCGGTCCGGATCACCCACTGTGATGATGGTATCCGCAAGCTCATCTGGACGTAAATCCAAATGATAGACTGCCCCTCTAGAGTTAATGATCAATTCGGAAGCGCCAATGGGCTGTTGCATAAGCAGGTTTTAGACTACAAATGTCGCTTAATTCGATTTAGTGGTAAAATTCTTTTATAATTAAGTTCTTTATGTTAATTTTACGTCCCAAAAGGGTCCTGTGGCCGAGTGGTTAGGCAAAGCTCTGCAAAAGCTTCTACAGCGGTTCGAACCCGCTCGGGACCTCGATACAAAGCCTCTCACGAAAGTGAGAGGCTTTTTTGGTTTAAGGCAGCGTCACAAGCTCGCTTGTGTAAGATGACGAGAACCAAAAAAGCCAAAAGGGTGCGAAGCATTCTTTTGAAAGGCTTTGGGTAAGACGAGATAGCCGAAGCGGGTGACAGCGAATGCAATGAGCTCGCAATCAGAATAAGCTTTAATTAATTTTTGAGTATTTTTGCACTAATGAAACATTCCCAAACCATTGGCATCCTCCTAACTTTATTGTTATTCTTTTGTACTACACAACCATTAGTGATTATCGAAAGCAGAAACTGGGTGGTGACAGGATGGGATGCAGGGGAGACTAATTTTGGGCAATCAGGTAAATTCTTATTCTTTATAGGCATACTAGCGATTGTATTTTTTGCAATACCATCCATCAATGTAAAGCGATTCAATATGGCATGGGCTGCATTGTTAGTTGCATGGAGTTTTAGAAACTATTTAGTGCTATCTACATGTGCAATGGGGGAATGTCCTCAAAAACAATGGGCACTCTACGCATGTATAATTTTAAGCTTTGCAATTTTAGCAATGACCTTCTTGCCTAAGCTTAAAACAAAATAACCCTCTTTTGGAGGGCTATTTTTTAATGTAATTCAAAGTTATTATTTCGCTAATTGCTCAAGTCCTTTTCCAATCAATTGAACTGCTTCTTTAATTTGCGCTTCAGTAATAATCAATGGTGGAGCAAATCTAATTTTATCGCCATGGGTTGGTTTCGCAAGAATCCCTAATTCTTTTAAGTATAAACATAAGTCCCAAGATGCATCAGGATTTTCATGTTTGATCACAATAGCATTTAACAATCCACGTCCTCTTATTGAAGTAATAAATGGAGAATTTAATTTCGCCAATTCAGCTCTTAAAATTTCACCCATTTTAAATGAGTTCTCTACCATTTTTTCGTACTTAATTACTTCCAACGCTTTCATTGCAACTGCGCAAGCAAGGGGATTTCCACCATAAGTTGATCCATGTTCGCCTGGCTTAATTTGCAACATAATAATATCATCTGCAAGCACAGCAGCAACAGGAATGGTACCGCCACTCAATGCTTTTCCTAAAATTAAAATATCAGGACGCACATTTTCATGATCACATGCTAGTAATGTACCTGTTCTTGCTAATCCCGTTTGAATTTCATCTGCAATAAATAAGACATTGTATTTTGTACATAAATCTCTAACGCCTTTTAAGTAGCCGTCTGTAGGAATCACCACACCTGCTTCACCTTGGATTGGCTCCACCATATAGGCTGCAACATTTGGATCTTGCAATGCAGTTTCTAATGCATCTAAATCGTTGTAGGGAACAAGGCCAAATCCTGGCATAAAAGGGCCAAAGCCATTGTAACTACTTGGATCTGTTGAAGACGAAATTGCGGCGAGTGTTCTACCCCAAAAATTACCTTGCGCAAAAATTACTTTTGCTTGATTTTCTGGAATGCCTTTTACTGCATAGCCCCATCTTCTTGCTAATTTAATAGCGGTTTCTCCACCTTCAACGCCCGTGTTCATGGGTAATACCTTATCGTATCCAAAGTACTCCGTAATGTATTTTTCGTATTCCCCAAGTAGGTTATTGTAAAACGCTCTAGAGGTGAGTGTTAATTTTTGAGCTTGATCTGTCAAGGCTTTAATGATGGCTGGATGGCAGTGTCCTTGGTTCACAGCGGAATAGCCGCTTAAGAAATCAAAGTATCTTTTTCCATCTACATCATATAAAAAAACGCCTTCGCCTTTTTCAAGTACAACAGGAACGGGATGATAATTGTGTGCGCCGAATTGATCTTCAAGGGCAATATACTTTGCAGTATTTGCACTCGTTTGTAATGGAGTAGACATGCAATATTTTTTTGAATAAAATGATAAAAACAGGGAGCATCAAGTTTAGATAAACTTGAAAAAAAATAAAATCTAGGGGCTTAATATTACCCTATGGGATGGTTTAGAAAATCTAAATTAGAAAATAAGAATTTTGCCTTTATCATGCAGCTAAGATAGGGTTTTTGGCTAATTTTCCCATATTTGGCCTTACATTCGCATAAATACATCTGTTTTGGAACCGCTCGTATCAATCGTTATTTTAAATTTTAATGGGGCTAATTACCTGAAGACTTTTTTGCCTTCGGTATTGGCGACGTCCTACCAAAACAAAGAAATTGTGGTGGCAGACAATGGCTCAAAAGACAATTCTTTAGAAATACTTGCAAAATATTTTCCAACCGTTAAAGTGATTCTAAATCCAACCAATGAAGGTTTTGCAGGCGGATACAATTGGGCACTTAAACAAGTTCAAGCGGAATATTATATTTTATTGAATTCAGATGTGCAAGTGGATCCGAATTGGGTAGCGCCGATGGTTCAATTAATGGAATCAAATCCTACCATTGGAGCTTGTCAACCAAAAATATTGGCACAAAAAGAACCAACTAGTTTTGAATATGCGGGTGCAAGTGGGGGATGGATAGACGCCCTTGGTTACCCTTTCTCAAGAGGTAGGGTATTTGATGTATGTGAGCAAGATAAAGGGCAGTATAACAGCGCTGAGCCTATTTTTTGGGCATCTGGAGCTGCCATGATGATTCGATCAAAGTTGTTTCATGCATTGGGAGGATTTGATGCCAGTTTTTTTGCGCATCAAGAAGAAATTGATCTTTGTTGGAGAATGCAATTAGAAGGCCATGCATTGTATGCTTGTCCTAGTGCAGTGGTGTACCATGTGGGTGCCGGTACTTTACCTAGAGGTGGTAGAAAAGTGTTTTTAAATTTTAGGAATAATTTGATCATGTTAAGTAAGCATCTACCTATCCAAGAATTAGTATGGAAAATGCCATTGCGTTTTGCACTCGATGGGATATCTGCTTGGAAAGGTTTACTGACTGGGGATGGGTACTTTTTTACCGCCATCTTTAAGGCACATTTAGCAGTAATGGGGTATTGGTTAACAGGTAAAGTCAACAGGAGTAAGGCATGTAAACCAATGGCTGAAATGGGGGGTGTTTACAATGGATCTGTTGTTTTTCTTTACTTTTTAAAAAACAGGCAAAAATTTGATAAAATTGTCACCAAACAGGTTCATTATTAAGAACTTGTTGTTATTTTTGCATCCGTAATTAAACACTATGTCACAAGAAATACAAGAAATAGCTTCCAATAAAGATATTGCCAAGAACTGGGTAAGTTCTTCAAAATTCATCTTTTACGTAACTGTTTTCGCATTATTAGCACTAGGTCTAGGGAATTGTGCTCAACTTTTCAATTCTAGATACAAGAAAACAACGGTAGAAGTGAACCCAAGTTCACAGTATAAGCCGGAATATAAGTAGAAAAAAATTTTGTTGGTGTGCGTTGATTGCTTATTTTCGCAGTCCAAAAATTAGTTCTTATTCAAGCGAAAGTAGCTCATTTGGTAGAGCACGACCTTGCCAAGGTCGGGGTGGCCAGTTCGAGCCTGGTCTTTCGCTCAAAATCCCGTTCTTCGGACGGGATTTTTTTTAGGTCAGTAATGACGCCCTGGTGGTGGAACTGGTAGACACGCAGGACTTAAAATCCTGTTCGCCGCAACGCGAGTGCGGGTTCGATTCCCGCCTGGGGCACACAGCCTCTTACGAAAGTGAGAGGCTTTTTTTATTTGAGGCTGCGTCACAAGCTCGCTTGTGTAAGTAGACGAAAATGAAAAAAGCCTCTCAAGTAGTTGCGAAGCAATTACTTGAAAGGCTTTGGGTATGTCCGATATACTAGGAAGACGATGAACGAAGTGAATCGTCAGTCCCCAAGATTGTTTATCTTCACGTTAATAATTGAATCATGCCTCAAGACAATTTATCAAAAGCATTTTTAGGACTTGTTGACATCATGGACACCCTTCGTGAAAAATGTCCATGGGATAAAAAACAAACCATACATAGTTTAAGAAGCAATACGATCGAAGAACTATATGAATTAACTGATGCGATCATTGATGAAGACTGGGATGGCATTAAAGAAGAACTTGGCGATATGCTTTTGCATGTATTGTTTTATGCTAAGATTGGAACAGAGCAGGGGCATTTTACTTTACAAGATTCGATCGAAGCCATTTCTAAAAAATTAATTCATAGACATCCGCATATCTACGGAGATGTGAAGGTGCAAGATGAAGAAGACGTAAAACGTAATTGGGAACAACTCAAATTAAAAGAAGGGGATGGTACAAAAACTATTTTAAGTGGTGTGCCCAATAGTTTACCAGCAATGGTTAAAGCATTTAGAATTCAACAAAAAGTAAAACAAGTGGGCTTTGAATGGGAAAATAAAGAACAGGTTTGGGAGAAAGTGGAAGAGGAGATTGGAGAATTAAAAGTAGAAATAGAAGCGAATAATCAAGAAAAAATGGAAGCTGAATTTGGAGATGTTTTGTTTAGTCTAATCAACTATGCGAGATTCTTACAAATTGATCCAGAGTCTGCATTAGAAAAAACCAATAAAAAGTTTAAGCATCGTTTTGAATTGATGGAAACCTATGCTAAAGAAAATGGGTTGGATTTAGCTGCGTTGTCTTTAGCAGAAAAAGAAGCTATTTGGCAGTCAATGAAATTGAAATAAACAGTTCAACAATAAAAAAAGGCACTCAATAGAGTGCCTTTTTAATGAAGTATATTATAGATTTATTCATTCAAATTCAACATAAAGGCATAGTTCCCAAAGAAGCCAGGATAAACCCCTGAAAGTTTAACAGTGCCACCAGTTAGTTTCTTTAAAGCTTCATAAAACTCCTCTGTATTTTTTATAGGCTGATCATTCACATGGGTAATTACAAATCCTTTTTCAACCTTGCTCTTTCCTAAAATACCAGTCCCTAATTCTTTCACGATCACGCCACCTTCGACATCATTTTTTTCTGCTGTGGCTTTATCAATGGTTTCCAATTTGCCACCTAATTTTTCGGCTGCTTTACTGCTACTCGCTAAATCGGTATTACCTAGTTTAGCTTTCAAAGTGGCATTGAGTGTAAGGTCTTTATTATCCCTTTTTAAAGTGATGGTAATTTTATCATTAGGCTTGTATTTGGCAATTTGCTCTTGTAATTCTGGTGAAGAGGTAACTGAAGTGCCATTTATTTTAGTGAGAATATCTCCCACTTTGATACCTGCTGCTTTTGCTGCACCACCTTCAACTACATCTGTTACAACAATGCCTTGTACATCTCCAATCTTTACTTTATAGTCGGATTCTAATTTCTTAATTTGTTCTTCACTTAAATCCTGTTGAGGGTAAGAGATACCTAAGTAGGCGCGTTGCACCGTTCCGTATTTTACAATATCTGTCACTACTTTTTTTACCATATTCACAGGGATCGCATAAGAGTATCCTGCATAGGAACCAGTAGGAGAGGCAATGGCAGAGTTAATGCCCACTAATTCACCACTCGTGTTCACTAAGGCACCACCGCTATTGCCTTGGTTGACTGCTGCATCTGTTTGTAAAAAAGATTCTACAGGTCTATCGCTCTGTCTTGAATTAATATCAATTGATCTATTTTTTGCACTAATAATACCTGCTGTAATAGTTACATCTAAGCTTAAAGGATAACCAATGGCTAGTACCCATTGCCCTAATTTAATTTCATCACTATTGCCATATACTAAATAAGGTAGACTAGAAGCTTCAATTTTAATGACTGCAATATCACTGCTTGCATCTGTACCAATTACTTTTGCTTTATAGGTTTTCTTATTCGTTAAAGTCACATTGATTTCATCAGCGCCATTCACCACATGATTATTGGTAACAATATAACCGTCTGCTGTAATCAACACACCACTTCCACTTGCTCTTTGTTCTGGTTGCATTCTTGGGCCACCAAAAAAGTCTCCAAACATATCCTCATCGCCAAAAAAATCACTCAATGGATTTCTTTGTCTAGGTTGGCGATTTTGTTGCACTTGTTTTGCGTTGGTCTTTGTCTTAATATGCACGACAGCTGGTGATGCTGCATTGGCAGCAGGCGTAAAGTCGACAGTCGTGGCTGGGGCGCTACCATTAAAAAAACTGGCATAATTTGCTGGCAGTTTGCCATCTGTTTCAAAACTTGAATTGGTTGTTGAAATTTTACCATAAGCCCACATACTTGCCACGGTTGTCAAGGTGCTAATACCAATAATGGCTGCTACATTTTTTAAGTTCATATTCATACTTTAATTTTTAATAGTAAAAGACAGGGTTCATATTATTTATACAAATCTAATACCAACTAGGCTACAAATTTACGTAGCTGAAAATTTGTCACATACACAATCAATTAGTTTAACAAAATATTTACCAAATGACTCCTTCATGGTGACAATTTTATATATTTATTTCAAGCTGGATAAAAAGGCTAAACTATCCACTCCGTCCGCGTATTGGGCTAAAAGGGGTTTTTGTAAACTACCAAAAGGAAGCTGGTTTTTCCCCACTACACATTGAATTTCATCTAAATTGAATGTTGGGACTGAGCCCAATGGGTACTGTTGGTAATGAATTTGGCTAATAGCAGCAAACGGGGAAGGGTTTTCGCTCATTAAAACACCCCCAGAATCCATATATAATTTTTTACCCATCATCATTAAAGCCAATTGATAATCATAGTTGTGCTTGTATTTATGTTGATCTTGTAGGTGGTTGTATTTTTTTAAGGCAGTCAAAAATGGGATAAAATCATAGCCTTCAGGCACCCAAATCTGGGTCACATTCCTACAGCCCATGCCATAATACAGCATACAATCATCTGCCAAGGCAGCTAATTCTGACAAAGTTTCAGTCCCATCTAAAATGGCAATTGAAGTTTTATTCTTGCGGATGATATGCGGAAATTTACCAAAATAGTATTCAAAATAATTGCCTGCGGTATTGCCCCCAGTAGCAATATAGGCATCGCAATTTTTAAGCTGTTCTTGCACCATGATTTGAGTTTCAAATTCAGGGTTAATTTGGATTAAACTTGCAATGATAAAGTCCATTAATACCTG